>NZ_DATAGQ010000062.1:0-35122 GCF_036263595.1 Geminicoccus sp.
GGCTGGATGATCCGCTGGCGCCGCCTGGTGCGCGACTATGAGGCCAGGCTCGACGTGTCTGAAGCCTTCATCCACGTCGCCATGGGCAGCCTGCTCCTACGCCGTATCAGCCACTGAGCACATTCTCAAACGGGCTCTCACAAGCAAAGAGGCCGCAAACGAACATAAGTCTATGTACGCACCTTCCGAGAGAACGACCTGCCGCTCCAGATATCTCCTACGCACTTTGGCAAAGTCGTTTTCCACGATAGAAAGCTGACGTTCAAGTCGGAGGTCTCTCTCACCTCCGGAGGTCTTGAACGTATACATATCGTTTTCATGGAAGATGCCCTTAGGAGCACGCCTCCGCATCTCGCCTGCACGCGACCGAACCCAAACATATGGATCATATGCTGGAGGAGCACTCTTGTCTGTCCAAGCCGACAAGTAGCTTTGCGGGACAAAATGCTGATGCTTGTGCTGTTTGCTCACGCTTCTTCCAAAGTGATCTAGCCGCGCAGAGCAGACATCAACAGGTGCTACCTGGGTGCTACCTGATGCGCCGGCAATTCTCCGGGTCGATCCGCAACATCTGCTAAGTCACTGAACTTACGTGGTCCCCGCTGCCGGACTCGAACCGGCATGCCTTGCGGCGAGCGATTTTAAGTCGCTTGCGTCTACCGGTTTCGCCAAGCGGGGCCGGTGCTCGAACCTAGCAAGACCGGCCGGCCACCGGAACCCGTGCTCAGGCCTCCTGCTTCGTCTCGACCCCGCGATCGTTCGCCCAGGCCTGCAGGGCCTGGAAGCCACGCTCCAGCACGGATTCGTCCACGCCGCGGAACACGATCGTGGTGCCGTAGCGGCCGTCCCGGGTGAAGGGGTAGCTGCCGATGTCGATCTCGGCGTGGTCGTGCTGGATGAGCGCCAGGGGCTCCGCGACCTCGCCTTCCGGCGTGTACATGGTCAGGCTCTTCGAGCGCAGCTTCGGCCCGCCCTTCAGCTTGGCTTTGATGCCGTCGAACATGGCCTGCATGATCTTGGGCACGCCTGCCATGACATAGACGTTCTCGACCCGGAAGCCCGGCGCGATGCTGACGGGGTTGTCGATGAGTTCCGCCCCCTCCGGCGTTTCCGCCATCCGCATCCGGGCGGCGTTCACCTTCTCCGGCGGGAAATAGTCGAGCAGCCGGCGCTCGGCCTCGGGGTGGCGGCCGAACGGCAGGCCGAACGCCTTGGCGACGCAGGCCGAGGTGATGTCGTCATGGGTCGGGCCGATCCCGCCGGTCGTGAACACATAGGTGTAGCGGCCGCGCAGGGCGTTCAGCGCGTCGATGATCTCGACCTCGATGTCGGGCACCACCCGCGCCTCGGCCAGGCGCACGCCGATCTCCCCGAGTTCCCTTGCGATGTAGCCGAGGTTCACGTCCTGGGTGCGTCCACTCAGGATCTCGTTGCCGATGATCAGGACTGCGGCCGTCGGCTGGTCGCTCATGCTTGCCTACCCTATCCAGGTTCCAGGAAAGGCGCGTGATCCGGATGCGCGCCGTGTCGACATCAATTGTGGTGTCTGCTGCCGAAGCTCTACCCCGCCCGTGCGTCCGCAGGCTATGGGCGCGAGCCGGGTGGCATGGCTGACCAGGATGGTGACTCTTGCTGAATTTCTACCGTAGGTTTAGAAGGCTGGAAGCCATGCCCCGCCGCGATCTCGATGAGCAAGCCGTCCCGATCCACCATGCCGAGGCGTTCGCCGCCATGCGGGCGGCCGGGCGGCTGGCCGCGCGGACGCTGGACATGATTGCCGGCGAGATAGCACCCGGCCGCACCACCAGACAGCTCGACCGTCTCTGCGAAGCCTTCATCCGCGACCATGGCGCCGTGCCGGCACCGCTGGGCTACCAGGGCTATCCATATGCCACCTGCATGTCGCCGAACGAGGTGGTCTGCCACGGCATGCCCGACGACCAGGCCCTGGAAGACGGCGATCTCCTGAAGATCGACATCACCACCCTGCTGGACGGCTGGCACGGCGACAGCTGCCGGACCTTCCCGGTGGGCAGGATCGGGCAGGAGCAGCAGGCACTCGTGCGGCTGGCCGAGGATGCCCTGCGGGCGGGGATCGGAACGGTCCGGCCGGGCAGCCGCCTGTCCGCCATCGGCCAGGCCATCCAGTCGCTCGTCGAGACCCATGGCTGTTCGGTCGTCCACAGCCATTGCGGGCACGGCATCGGCCAGGCCTTCCACCAGCCGCCCAAGGTCCGCCACCATCTCGACCTGGCGCACGACCTCGAGCTTCGACCCGGCATGTTCTTCACCATCGAGCCCATGGTGAACCGGGGTGGCTTCGAGACCGTCAAGCTCGCGGACGGCTGGACCATCGTGACCAGGGACGGAAGCCTTTCCACCCAGTTCGAGCACACGGTGGGCGTGACGGAAACCGGCGTCGAGATCTTCACCCGCCTGGACGGACCCTGACCCATGTTCGACGTCGACCCGGCGATCCGCGACAGTTTGCGGCCCCATGGGCTGGCGGTCACGCGGGAGACGGATGAGGCCGGTGCCGACCGGTTCGCGGTGGTCGGGCGCACCTGGGCCTTCAAGGACCGCCTGAAGCAGTTGCAGGCCCGGTTCGACGGCAGCCGCAAGGCCTGGCTGCTCGCCTCGGAGGACGCGCTGCGGTCGTTCGCCGAGGGCATCGGTGCCACGGGTCCCGGCCTTGCCGAGGCGCCGGCCGGCGATCCCGACAAGGGCGCTGGATGGGGCAGCAAGCATTATCACGGCCATCGCGACGGGCTTCGCACCCGCTTCGCGGAAGCCCGCGACGAAGGGGCGCTGGCCGACTACGAGCTCCTCGAGCTGCTCCTGTTCTTCTCCGTCTACCGGCGCGACACCAAGCCCATCGCCAAGGCCCTGATCGCCCGGTTCGGCAGTCTGGGCGGCGTGCTGGCCGCGGCACCCGAGCGCTACGGCGAGGTCTTTGGCCTTGATCCCCAGGCGGTCGACGAGCAGCGGCGCGCCCAGCACGACGAGGATCTGCGCTTCACCCAGATCCTCCTGAAGGCCGTGCACCACCTGATGCGGCGGACGTTGAAGGAGGAGCTGAAGGACCGGCCGCTGATCGGCTCCTGGTCGGCCCTGATCGACTACCTGTCGGTCACGATGAGCCACGAGGGCACCGAGCACTTCCGCCTCCTGTTCCTCGACCGCAAGAACATCCTGCTCCGCGACGAAGTGCAGAGCCGTGGCACGGTGGACCACACGCCGCTCTACCCTCGCGAGGTCCTCAAGCGCTGCCTCGACCTGGATGCGGCCGCGATCATCATGGTCCACAACCATCCGTCCGGCGATCCGACGCCATCCAAGGCCGACGTCGAGATGAACAAGGAAGTGGTCGCCCTGCTCGGCGCCGCCGGCATCGAGGTGCACGACCACGTGATCGTCGGCAAGGGCAAGCATCTGAGCTTCCGGACCCAGCGGCTGATCTGAGGCCGCCACGAGCCGGCGCAGCGTGCTTGCAGCACGGGCTCGTCGATGATAGTTAAGTAAATGCTTCACCATTCAGTACCGCTCGACCTCGTTTTTCAGGCCCTGTCCGATCCGGCCCGGCGCAGCATGGTGGAGCGGCTCTGCCGCGGCCCGGCCTCGGTCAAGGAACTGGCTGAGCCGTTCGACATGTCGCTGTCCGCCGTCGTCCAGCATCTTCAGGTGCTGGAAGCGAGCGGACTCGTGCAGAGCGAGAAGGTGGGGCGGGTCCGCACCTGCCGGATCCAGCCGGCCGTCCTCCGGACGGCCGAGGACTGGTTCGCCAGCCGGCGGGCGCACTGGGAGCACAAGCTCGACCGGTTGGCCGGGTATCTGGCCAGGGATGACGGCAAGAAGGAGGGAGGAGATGGTGGATCGACGGACGGTTGAGCATGCGACGATCGTGATCGAGCGCCCACTGCGGGCAAGCCCGGCGCGGGTGTTCCGGGCCTGGTCCGATCCTGCGGAGCGGGCGCGGTGGGAATCGCCCGGCACCGACTGGGAGGCAGATGCGAAGCGGGAGTTCCGCCTGGGTGCACGCGAGGTGGCGCGGTTCGGCCCGCCGGGCGGGCCCATGTTCACCGCCGACAGCCGCTACGATGACATCGTCCAGGACCGGCGGATCGTGTCCAGCTACACGATCGACGACGGCGATGGCCGCCGGATCTCCGCTTCGCTGATGACGGTCGAGTTCCTGGCCGACGGGGACGGCACCATGCTGGTCCTGACGGAGCAGGCAGCCTTTCTTGATGGTAGCGACAATCCTGCCGACCGGAAGACAGGCTGGGGCCAGATGCTCGACAAGCTGACGGAGCTGATCGAAGGAGCCATCTAGATCCGCTCAGTGCGTCCGGCTGAGCTGCAGGGCAGCCACGCCCAGGGCGACCAAGGCAGCGCAGGCGATGCGCCGCCCGCCGAACGGCTCGCGCAGGAGGCGGGTACCCATCCACGCTGCCAGCACGACCGACGTCTCCCGCAGCGCCGACACATAGGCGATCGGCGCCCGGGCCATGGCCCAGATCACCAGGCCGTAGGCCGTGAGCGACATCGCACCCGCCATGGTCACCGGCTTCCATAGGACCGGCACGGCATGCAGGAGGGCGTTTCGCCGCCGCAGCAGGACCAGTGCCGCAAACGGCAGCCCGTCCAGGGCGAACAGCCAGACGACATAAGGCAAGGCATCGCCCGCGGCCCTGGCACCCATGCCGTCGCAGATCGAGTAGATGGCGATGACGCAGGCATTCATCACCGCCGGCACCAGCGCATGCCGACCGGCCATCAGTCCCGGGCCTGTCGCGGCCAGGGCGACGATGCCGAAGCCGATGACCACGACGGACACGATCCCGGCTGGCTCCAGGGTCTCGCCAATGATGATCCAGGCCAGGAGGGCCGCTGCAGGCGGGGCCAGGCCACGCGTCACCGGATAGACCTGCGACAGGTCGCCCAGCCGGTAGGCGCGGGCCAAGAGCTCATAGTAGGCCAGGTGCGAGGCGACAGATCCCAGGAGCCAGGGCCAGGCGGCGGCGGGCGGCGGCGGGACGAACAGGCAGAAGGGGATCGTCATCGCCGAAATGGCGAGCCCGACCAGCGCCAGGCGCAGCTCAGGTTCGCCGCCGGTCTTGACGAGCGCGTTCCAGCTCGCATGCAGTACCGCCGCGGTGATGACGACCGCGAACACCGTGGCGTCCAATGGTTTGTTCCTTCAGGCGATCCGCCGCGCCCATGCCACGCGAGCGTCGCGCCGACCCCGAGCCGGTATCGCTGCGGCTCGCAACTTGTCCAGCCCGGAGAAGGTCCATGCGCGTTTCGCTCATCCAGTTGGCCGCTGACGTGGACCTCGACGCCAACATCGCGCAGGCGGAACGGCTGGCCGAGCAGGCGATCCTGGCTGACCGGCCCGACCTGGTGGTGCTGCCCGAGACCTTCACGCTGATCGGCGGGGACGCGGCCACTCGCGCGGCCGCCGCGCAGACGATCCCGGACGGGCCGGCCTTCCGCATGCTCCAGGCCCTCGCCAGGCGGCATGGCGTGACGGTGCATGGCGGCAGCTTCCTGGAGGAAGGGCCGCAGGGACGGCCCTACAACACGACGGTCGTGCTGGGGCCGGACGGCCAGACCGTGGCGACCTACCGCAAGATCCACCTGTTCGACGTGACCGCACCGGATGGCCGGGCGTTCCGCGAGAGCGACGGGATCTCACCCGGCCAGGATCTGGCCACCTATCGCCAGGGCGCGTTCACCGTCGGCTGCACGATCTGCTACGACCTGCGCTTCCCAGAGCTGTTCCAGTTGCTGGCGCGGCGCGGCGCGGACGTCTTCATGGTCCCGTCGGCCTTCACCCTGCAGACGGGCAAGGACCACTGGGAGGTCCTGCTGCGTGCCCGGGCGATCGAGAACGGCGCCTATGTCGTGGCACCCGGCCAGTCCGGTGCTCATCCCGCCAGCAAGCGCGCCTCCTGGGGCCATTCCATGGTGGTCGATCCCTGGGGGGCGGTGATCGCGCAGGCGAGCGACGGGCCGGGCTTCGTGACCGCGCGTCTCGATCATGCCCGTGTCGTGGAGGCGCGCCGCATGATACCGACCCACCGCCACCACCGGCTGGTCGAGCCCTGGGGCGCTTGACCCTGGCCCGGAAGAACGAAGCCCGGAAGAACGAGGGAGGAAGCCCGTGCCGCATTTCCCGATCGTCGACACCCACGTCCATCTCTGGGACCCGGCCGAGATCCCGATGGAGTGGTGCGCCGGCGCGCCGGCCCTGAACCGGCCCTACGGCATCGCCGACCTGGACGAGCACCGGGGCGAGGTGGCCCTCGACAAGTTCGTGTTCGTGGAATGCGACGTGGTCCCCGGGCGGAGCCTGGACGAGGCCAGGCGGATCGCCGGCCTCGCCAAGACCGACCCGCGCCTGGCCGGCATCGTCGCCCATGCGCCCCTGGAGCAGGGAGCGGGCGTCGAGCCGCATCTGCAGGCACTGGCGGAGATCGGCCTGGTCAAGGGCGTGCGCCGGCTCCTGCAGAACGAGCAGGACGACGCCTTCTGCCTGCGCCCGGACTTCCAGGAGGGCCTGGCCCTCCTGCCGCGCTACGGGTTCGACTTCGAGCTCTGCATCTTTCACCGCCAGTTCCCGGCCGTCCTCCAGCTGGTGGCGCGCCATCCCGAGGTCCGCTTCGTCCTGGACCATATCGGCAAGCCCGGGATCAAGGCAGGCATCGTCGAGCCCTGGTGGACCTTCATCAAGGCCCTGGCTTCCTTCCCCAACGTCATCTGCAAGCTCAGCGGCGTGGCCACCGAGGCGGACCACGCGGGCTGGCGGGAAGCGGAGCTTCGCCCCTACATGGACCGGGCGGTCGACATGTTCGGCACGGACCGGGTGATGTTCGGCGGCGACTGGCCGGTCTCGGTGCTGGCGATGCCCTACCCGCGCTGGGTCGAGATCGTGGACCGGGCGACCGCCCAGTACACGGAAACGGAGCGCCGGGCGATCTTCCACGACAACGCGGTGCGCTGGTACCGCCTCTGAACGGCAGGGCTTGCGGCGCATGAGCATGCTGCTGTCGTCCTGGCAGTTCTGGGCGATCCTGTCCGCCTGCTTTGCCGCACTGACCGCCGTCTTTGCCAAGGTCGGGGTCGAGGCGATCGATTCCGACCTTGCCACCTTCATCCGCACGATCGTGGTGGTGGCCGCGCTGGCCTGCATCCTCGTCGGCACCGGCAAGTGGCGGCCAGCCCAGGCCATCTCGGGCCGCACGATGCTCTTCCTGGTGCTGTCCGGCCTGGCGACCGGCGCCTCCTGGCTATGCTACTTCCGGGCGCTGCAGATGGGCGACGTCGCGCGCGTGTCGCCCATCGACAAGCTCAGCGTCGTGCTGGTCGCCCTGGTCGGCGTGGCGTTCCTGGGCGAGCGCCTCTCGGCGGCCAACTGGACCGGCGTGCTGCTCATCGGGGCCGGTGCCCTGCTGGTCGCCTGGCGCGGCTGACCGCTCAGATCGCGTAGTCGAACGAGGCGTAGGAGATCTCGCTCAGGATCTCGTCGGCACTGCGCGACGTGTCGCAGGAGGCTGCGACCCGCACCGGCCGGGCCGGCACGCCCGCCACCGTCGTCCGCGGCGCCACCGGGTTGAGGACAACCGAGCCCGCGGCAATCCTGGCGCAGGCACCGATCTCGATGTTGCCCAGGATCTTCGCACCCGCCCCGATCATGACGCCGCGGCGCACCTTGGGATGACGATCGCCTGCCTCCTTGCCGGTGCCGCCCAGTGTGATCCCCTGAAGCAGGGACACGTCGTCCTCGACCACCGCCGTCTCGCCGACCACCAGGCCCGTCGCATGGTCCAGCAGGATGCCCCGGCCGATCCGGGCCGCCGGGTGGATGTCGGTCTGGAACACCTCGGAAGTGCGGCTCTGCATGTACAGGGCGAAATCGCGCTCGCCCGACTTCCACAGCCAGTGCGTCAGCCGGTGCGTCTGGATCGCGTGGAAGCCCTTGAAGTACAGGAGCGGCTCGATCAGGCGCTCGCAGGCGGGGTCGCGGTCGTAGACCGCCATAATGTCCGCGCGCAGGCCCTCGGCGATCTCGGGCTCGGCGCTGGCCGCGCGGTGGAAGGCCTGCAGGATCAGGGGCTGCGAGATGACGTCGTTCTTCAGCCGTGCGGCGATCCGGTGGAACACCGCGACCTCGAAGCTCGGCTGGTTGATGATCGAATCGAGGAAGAGCGGCGCCAGCATCGGCGACTTCGCGCAGGCTTCCTCGGCCTCCCAGCGGAGCTGGCGCCAGAGCGCTTCGGAATCGTTGCCTTGGACCTCGGGAGAAACCAACGTCAGGTGCTTCTGCTTGAGCGTGGCCACCATCGTCATGTTGTCGCCTCCGACGGGCCATCTCGCGCCTTGCCGGAAGAACGGGCACGCGAAGCGCCAGTTCCGGCAGGCCGGATAGCCGGGCGAAGACCTGTACGCCCGTGGCACGGACGTAACAACCTCACCAATTCTAAGGCGTGACTTCAGCAGGGCAACAGGTCAGATGCCGCCGCCCGTATCCATCCGGATCCGCCGGGCCACCAGTTCCTGCAGGCGCCACAGATGGTTGTCGCGGATGCCGTGCTGCTCCAGCGCCTCCACGGTCTTGTGGAGATACTCGGCACAGGAGCCGCCATGGCCGCAGGCCCGGGCCAGCATCGCCACGCAGGTTTCGAGCGGCGGCTCCGGGCGGTAGATCGGGCTTTGCCGGTTGGCGACGAAGCCCAGCGCCCGGATAGGCCCCTGGCTGGTCCTGACCCGGAACCAGTGCGCTAGGTTGCCCGGACGGTGGAACACGATCTCGCGGCGCAACAGCAGCTCGATGTCCTTCGCCTCGTCCCCCTCCGGCAGGCGGAACAGCACACCCTGGCACGAGCCGCCCCGGTCCAGGGCCAGCATCAGCCCCGGCTCCTCCGGCGTCCCGCGCCAGCGGGTCAGGTGGAGGCAGTAGGCCCGATGCCAGCCATGAACGGTGCCGGGCAGGTGGCCGGCATAGGAGAAGGTCGGGTTCCACAGCAGCGACCCGTAGGCGAAGATCCACAGGCCCTGGCCTGGATCCACCTGTTCCAGGACCTCCTCGGTCATGCGCCGGTACGTATCGTCGTCCAGCGGCACCTGTTCCGGCTGGGGACCGGGATCGTCGATGGCCCGGTGGACCCGTTCGACCAGGTCCGCCGTCAGGAGCCGCTTTTGCATCCGCCTGCCGGCACGCGAGGACAGGGTAGCGATCCTCATGCCGCCTGGGCGGGTTCCCTGGACGGGTCTTCCACCGGCCAGCCGAAGAAGCTGCGTCCCAGGATGGCCGTCAGCTCGATCAGGCTGCGCTGGATGAAGTCGTCCAGCTGGTGGACGGTGCCGGACGCGATGATCTTGCTGACCTTCATGGGGTCGACATCGTCGAACATCCCGTCCAGGTGCTCGATGGCCCGGTTGGCGGCCTTCAGCCCGTACTGCCGGCGCAGCAGGTGCAGGTGTTCCTCGATCGAGCTCAGGTGGTGCGCGACCGACCGCGGGAAGGACGGGTCGCACAGCATGAACAGCGTCACCTTCTCCTGGGTCACGCCGCGCGGGTGGCGCCGCCGGAATGCCTGGTAGCCGGCCGCGGAGCGCAGCAGCGCTGTCCAGTAGCTGGCATCCGCAACCACGTCGTCGTCCTGGCGCTTGGCCGCCGCGATCAGCTTGGCATCCAGCAGCCGCGTGGTCTGGTCGGCGCACTCGATGGAACGGCCCAGCTCGTAGAAGGTCCAGGCCTCGTCCCGGTAGAGCGTGCCGGCGGTGATCCCGAAATGGGCGTCGCAGCCGTCCTTGATCTGGGAGCACAGCCGGGAGAGCCGCTCTTCCGCGAGATCGTTGACCCCGAGCCTGAGCACCCGGTTGTAGAAGACGTTGAGCTGAACCCACATCTCGGTGGTGATCAGCGGGCGCAGCGTGCGGGCGTTCTCCCTGGCCCCCCAGATGTCGCTGACCAGCGAGTTCGGGTTCTCCCGGTCCAGGACGTAGTAGCGCAGCACGGCCTGGGCGGTCGGCGCCCCGTAGCGCTCGCCAAAGCGCGCGCGGTCGGCATTGATGTCCAGCACTGTGCCCCAGTCATGGGCACCGCGGCTGTCCCGCGAGAAGGTCTCCTGAACATCCAGGATCCTCGCCAGGTTCTCCGCGCGCTCGACATAGCGGCCCATCCAGAAGATGCACTCGGCATAGCGGGCCAGCAGCCGGGTCATCGCACGTCCTCCCCGAGCACCCAGGTATCCTTCGAGCCGCCGCCCTGCGAGCTGTTCACGACCAGGGAACCCTTGCGCAGCGCGACCCGGCTGAGCCCGCCCGGCAGCACCCAGGTCGACCGCCCGGTGACCGCGAACGGGCGGAGGTCAACGTGCCGGGGCTCGATGCCGTCGTCGGTGAGCGTCGGGCAGACCGACAGGTCGATCATGGGCTGGGCGATGAAGTTGGCAGGATTGGCCAGGAGCTTGGCCCGCTGGTCGTCGAGTTCGGCCTGCGTGGCCTTGGGCCCGATCGTGATGCCGTAGCCACCGGATTCGCCGACCGGCTTCACCACCATCTGGTCCAGCCGGTCCAGCACCTGCTGCAGCGCCGGCTTTTCCCGGCAGATCAGCGTCTCGACATTGGGCAGGATCGCATCCTGGTCGAGATAGTAGCGCACGAGGCGCGGGACATAGGCGTAGATCGCCTTGTCGTCCGCCACGCCGGTGCCGATCGCATTGGCCAGTTGCACGTTGCCCTTGGCATAGACCCGCATCAGGCCCTTCACGCCCAGCATCGAATCCGGGTTGAACGCCTCGGGGTCCAAAAAGTCGTCGTTCAGCCGCCGATAGATGACGTCTACCGGCATCCGCCCGGCGATCGTCTTCATGAAGACGCGGTCCTCGTCCACGAACAGGTCGCGACCCTCGACGAGCGGCACGCCCATCTCGCGGGCCAGGAACACGTGCTCGAAATAGGCCGAGTTGAACACGCCGGGCGACAGGAGCACGACCTGCGGCTCGTCGATGGCGGCCGGCGCCACCTCGGACAGGCCCTGGTGGAGCCGCTGGCCGTAATCGGAGACCTTCATGACCGGCACGCCGTCCATCAGGTCGGCAAAGGCCCGCATCATCAAGTGGCGGTTCTCCACGACATAGGACACGCCCGACGGCGAGCGGGCATTGTCCTCCAGCACCATGACGGTGCCGTCGCGGCCGCGGACGAGGTCGATGCCGTTCACATGCACATAGGTGCCGAACGGCAGGTCCAGCCCTTCCATCTCCTTGCGGTAGTTCGCGTTGCCGAGCACGAGGTCGGCTGGGATGATGCCGTCCTTGATGCATTTCTGGTTGTGGTAGATGTCGTGCAGGAACAGGTTCAAGGTCTGCACGCGCTGGATCGTGCCGCGCTCGATATGCTGCCAGTCGCCGCGGGTCAGGATCCGGGGGATCAGGTCGAAGGGCAGGATCCGGTCGATCGCGTCCTTGTCGCTGTACACGGTGAAGGTGATGCCGAGATTGTAGAGCTCGGTCTCCGCGTCGCCGGCACGGGCACGCAAGGTCTCCAGGGAAATCGTGTCCAGCTTCGAGGCGACCCGCGCAATGGCCGCCGAGCGCTCGGACGACCGGAGCATCTCGCAATAGAAGATGCCGGGGTCGTAACCGCGAAGCGCGCCCTGCCAGCCATTTGTATCCGGCTCAGCTGCGCTCGTTTGCATTTGGTTCTGCATGATCGACGTAGCCTTTCGCGCCCCTTCGCCTGCGCAGCAAACACGGTGCCACCCGCCCATGACAAGCTTCGCGGTCCGCGGGCTGCCCAATGCTAGGGCAGAAGAGCAGCAACGGGCGCATCCAGCGATGCACCCTTCGTCAGCCCGGCACGAGGTCGGACAAACGGAACCAGGCGATTCGCGCGATCTGCTCCAGCGCCGTCCGCCGCTCCACGTCGAGGTCGTTCGCCAGCCGCTGCTCGAAGCCCTGGAGAATGGCATCCTTGCCAGCCCCGCGCACGGCGATGATGAACGGGAAGCCGAACTTCGTCCGGTAGGCGTCGTTCAGCGCATGGAAACGCTCGAACTCCTCCTCGCTCAGCCGGTCCAGGCCGGCCGAGGCCTGCTCCCTGGCCGAATCGGCAGTGAGGTCGCCCGCGCGTGCCGCCCTGCCCGCCAGGTCCGGGTGGGCACGGATCAAGTCATCCTGCTCGCCTGCCGCCGCATCGCCCACCACCTGCACCATCGCGGCATGCAGGTTCTGGAGCGTCGAGAACGGGCGGTGGTCCCAGGCCCGTTCGGCCACCCAGGGACTGTGCTCGAAGATCCCGCCGAACCGGCCCACGAAACTGGTACGGTCCATCCGGTCCACGTCGGCCATGGTGGGCATGCGGCGCTCCGTAGTGCTTGACCACGGCCCGGACCTTGCAGGACCCTCTTCCCGTGGCAAGGAAAGAAGCGATGGGCAAGCTCACCACCCATGTCCTGGACACCGCGCACGGCATGCCCGCGCGCGGCATGGAGCTGTCGCTGCATCGCATCCGGCCGGATGGCGATCGGGAACTCCTGCTGTCAACGTTGACCAACGAGGACGGGCGATGCGATAGGCCGCTTCTGGAGGCAGCGTCGTTCGCGACCGGCACCTACGAGCTGCTATTCCAGGTCGGCCGGTATTTCGACCGGCTGGGCAGCCAATTGCCGGACCCGCCGTTCCTTACCGAGGTACCCCTGCGCTTCGGCATTGCCGCTGATGCGCATTATCATGTGCCGCTTCTCGTCTCGCCCTGGTCGTACTCGACCTATCGTGGGAGCTGATCGTTGGACGTCCTGCGCTTCAGCGTGAACGGAGAAATGGTCGACGTGGCCGGGCTTCACCCGACCACGACCCTGCTCCAGTACCTGCGCGAGCATCGTCATCTGACCGGTACGAAGGAAGGCTGTGCCGAAGGCGATTGCGGCGCCTGCACCGTCGTCGTGAGCGATCTGGTCGATGGCGAGCCCCGGTGGCGCGCGGTCAATGCCTGCATCCTGTTCCTGCCGACGCTGCACGGCCGCGAGGTCCTGACCGTGGAGGGCCTGGCATCGCCCTCGCGTCCGCTCCACCCCATCCAGCAGGCCTTCGTCGACTACCATGCCTCGCAGTGCGGCTTCTGCACGCCGGGCTTCGTGATGGCGCTGGCGGGCCAGCAACTGGACCGGACCCATGCCGAGCATCTGATGCCCGAGGACGTGCTGGCGGGCAATCTCTGCCGATGCACGGGGTATCGGCCTATCCTGGAAGCAGCCGCGGCCGCAGGTCCGGTGGAAGCACGGCCCGCCACGGTCGGGCCCGCCGGCCACGAAATGCTCGACTTTCGCGGCGGAGGCGGCCGGTTCCGGGCACCACGCAGCAGCGACGAGCTGGCGGCCTGCCTGGCCGAGACGCCCGGCGCCACGCTGCTGGCGGGCGGCACGGATGTCGGCTTGTGGGTGACCAAGGGCCTGCAGGACCTGGACGACATCATTTGGACAGGCGCCTGTGACGATCTCCGGCAGATCGCCGTGACGGAGACGGATCTGCGGATCGGGGCTGCCGTCCGCCTCTACGATGCGCACCCGATCCTTGGCGAGGAACGGCCAGAGCTGGGCGAGCTGATCAGGCGCTTTGCCTGCGTGCAGATCCGCCAGACCGGTACCGTCGTCGGCAACGTGATGAACGCCTCGCCCATCGGCGACGGCTCGCCGGCCTTCCTGGCCCTGGACGCCAGCCTGGTCCTGCGCCGCGGCGACGAGCGGCGCACGGTCCCGCTGTCCGAGTTCTTCCTGGCCTACCGCAAGACGGCGCTGCAGCCGGGCGAGTTCGCCGAGGGGCTGGTCGTCCCGCGGCCCGTCGACGGCGAGGTCTTCAAGGCCATGAAGCTCAGCAAGCGCTTCGACCAGGACATCTCCGCGGTCATGGGCGCCTTCCGGCTGGTGCTGCGGGACGGTGTCGTGGCACAGGCGAGGCTGGCCTTCGGCGGCCTAGCAGCGATCCCGAAGCGGGCGCTGGCCAGCGAGCAGGCGCTGAGTGGCCGCCCGTTGACGGCAGCGACGGTCGAATCGGCCTGCGACGCGCTTGGCCGTGACTTCCAGCCGATCGACGACGTCCGCGCCAGTGCCGCCTATCGCAGCGAGGCCGCCCAGAACATGCTGCGCCGCCTGTTCCACGAGGTGACCCGGCCCGGTCTCGCCGCCAGGGTCCATGACCTGGAGGTCGCGGCATGACCAGGATCGCGGCGGCGCACGCAGCCATCCCGCACGACTCGGCCCAGCTCCACGTCACCGGCCGCGCCCGCTACGTGGACGACCTGCCGGAGCCGCAGGGCTGCCTGCATGCCGCGGTCGGGCAGTCCAAGCGGGCACATGCGCGGATCGTGCGGATGGACCTGAGCCGGGTTGCAGCCGCCCCCGGCGTGGTCGCGGTCCTGACCGGTGCCGACATCCCCGGCTCCAACCAGATCGGTCCGGTCCTGCTCGACGAGCCGGCGCTTGCCCAACACACGGTGGAGTATGCGGGGCAGGCCATGTTCGCGGTGGCAGCCACCTCCTACCAGGCAGCCCGTAAGGCCGTGCTCCTGGCCGACATCGCCTATGAGGACCTGCCGGCGGCGATCCATCTGGAGGATGCGCTCCAGCAGGACCTGGACCTCCTGCCGCCCCACCGGATGGGCAGAGGCGAGCCGGATGCCGCGATCGCCCGCGCGCCGCATGTCCTGACCGGGCGGTTCCGCCATGGCGGCCAGGACCATTTCTACCTGGAGGGCCAGATCGCGCTGGCCGTGCCGACCGACGATGGCGGCTTCGACATCCACTCCTCGACGCAGCACCCGACCGAGGTCCAGCACGTGGTGGCGCGCTGCGTCGGCGTGCTGGATGCGCAGGTGCGGGTCGAGTGCCGGCGGATGGGCGGCGGCTTCGGCGGCAAGGAGACTCAGGCGAACCAGATCGCGGCGATCGCCGCCGTGCTCGCGCAGAAGACCGGCAGGGCCGTCAAGTTCCGCCTGGACCGCGACGTCGACATGACGCTGACCGGCAAGCGCCACGACTTTTTGATCGACTACCAGGTGGGCTTCGACGACGAGGGCCGGATCCAGGGCATCCTGTTCGACCAGGCCGCCCGCGGCGGCTGCTCCGCTGACCTGACCGGGGCCATCGCCGACCGGGCGATGTTCCATGCCGACAATGCCTATTACTTTCCGCACGTCCTGATCCGCTCGCGCCGGATGAAGACCCACACGGTCAGCAACACGGCGTTCCGCGGCTTCGGCGGCCCGCAGGGCATGATCGGCATCGAGGAGGTGATCGACGAGATCGCCCGCCATCTCGGCCGCGATCCGCTGGATGTCCGCAAGGCCAACTTCTACGGCCCGGCCCCGCGCAACCTGACCCCCTACCACATGGAGGTCGAGGACTTCGTCCTGCCGGAGATGCTGGCCGAGCTGGAGGAAAGTTCCGACTACCGCGCCCGTCGCGACGCCATCGCCCGCTGGAACGAAGACAGCCCGATCCTCAAGCGCGGCCTGGCGCTCACCCCGGTCAAGTTCGGCATCAGCTTCACGACCAGCCACCTGAACCAGGCCGGTGCGCTGATCCAGCTCTACACGGACGGCTCGGTGCTGCTGAACCATGGCGGCACGGAGATGGGCCAGGGCCTCTACGTGAAGGTCCAGCAGGTCGTGGCCGAGGAGCTGCAGATCCCGACCAGCCAGATCCGCATCACCGCCGCCGACACCAGCAAGGTCCCCAACACGTCGGCCACCGCCGCTTCCTCGGGCACCGACATGAACGGCATGGCTGCCCAGGCGGCCGCGCGCGTGCTGAAGGAGCGGCTGATCGCGTTCGCGGCCGGGAAATACGGCCTGCCCCCGCACAGGATCGTCTTCCAGGACGGCCAGGTGCTCCTGGGCGAGCGGCCGATCAGCCTGCGCGAGCTGGCCAAGGAAGCCTGGATGGCCCGCGTCCAGCTCTCCGCCACCGGCTTCTACGCCACGCCTAAGATCCACTACGACCGCGAGAAGGCGTCGGGCCGCCCGTTCTTCTACTTTGCCTACGGTGCCGCCTGCTGCGAGGCCGTCATCGACACGCTCACCGGCGAGAACCGCATTCTGCGCGCCGATATCCTCCACGATGTCGGCCGCTCGCTGAACCCGGCCATCGACCTGGGCCAGATCGAGGGCGCGTTCGTGCAGGGCATGGGCTGGCTCACCACCGAGGAACTGTGGTGGACGAAGGAGGGCCAGCTCGGCAGCCACGCGCCCTCCACCTACAAGATCCCCTGCGCCTCCGACCTGCCCAAGGACTTCCGGGTCCGGATCTGGGAGAGCGGCCGCAACCGGGAGCCCTCCGTCCATCGCTCCAAGGCGGTGGGCGAGCCGCCTTTCATGCTGGCGATCGCTGCTTTCCAGGCGATCAAGGACGCGGTTGCCGCCGCCGCACCCGGCCGCGGCTCGCCGCGCCTGGATGCCCCGGCCACGCCGGAACGGGTGCTGTTCGCGGTCAAGGAGCTGCGAAGCCGGCGGGCACAGCCGGTCGAGCTGCCGACCGCTGCCGAATGAGCGCCGAGGCCGCCATCCGGGTCACCGTTCTCGACGCCGAAGGCTCCACGCCCAGGGCAGCCGGCGCCGTCATGCACGTTACCGCCACCCGAGTGCTCGGCACGATCGGCGGCGGCCAGCTCGAATGGCAGGCGATGCACGCGGCCAAGCGGATGCTGGCCAGCGGTGCGACGCAGGACGAGCTCGAGCTGACGCTCGGCCCCAGCCTCCGGCAGTGCTGCGGCGGGCGGGTCCGCCTGGCCCTGGAGCGCGTGGCCGCCCCGGTCGCCGAGGACGCGCCGGCCGATGCGCCTGACGTCATGATCTTCGGCGCCGGCCATGTCGGCCGCGCAATCCTGCACGTGCTGCAGCCCCTGCCCTGGCGCATCACGCTCGTCGACCCGCGCGCCCATCACCTGCCTGAGCCGACCCCGAATTTCCAGCCGGTGCGGACGGACGACCTCGTGGCCGAGGTCGCCAACGGTCCCTCGCAGGCGCTCTGGATCGTCGCAACCCACTCGCATGATCTCGATCTGGACGTGGTCGACGCCGTGCTCCGCCGCGGCGACTTCCACTGGCTGGGCCTGATCGGCTCGGCCACCAAGCGCGCAACCTTCGAGCGCCGCCTGGTGGCGCGCGGCCACATGCCGGCGGCCCTGGCGAGGCTCGCCTGCCCGATGGGCATCGCGTCGATCCGCGACAAGCATCCGGCCGCGATCGCCGTCTCGGTCGCGGCCGAGATGCTGTCGCTGTTATCGCAGGGGGAAGGCTCCGCATGAGGAACAAGGGCGCACGGCGCCGCCGGGCTGGCCGCTGATGGCGGCACTCTTGGAACTCGCCGGGATCACCAAGCGCTACCCGGGCGTGGTCGCCAACCATGACGTGTCGCTGGAGGTCGCAGAGGGCGAGATCCAGGCATTGCTCGGCGAGAACGGTGCCGGCAAGTCGACCCTCATGAAGATCGTCTACGGCCTGGTCCGCCAGGACGAGGGCGAGATCCGCTGGAAGGGGCAGGCCGTCACCGAGAACTCGCCGGTCCTGGCGCGCCATCGCGGCATCGGCATGGTCTTCCAGCACTTCACCCTGTTCGAGACACTGACCGTCGCCGAGAACGTGGCGCTGGGCCTGGACCCGCAGGCAGCGGGCCCGGACCTGCCGGCCCGGATCCGCGATCTTGCCACGCGCTACGGCCTCGCGGTCGACCCGATGGCGCCGGTCTGGTCCCTTTCGGTGGGCGAGCGCCAGCGCGTCGAGATCGTGCGCTGCCTGCTCCAGTCGCCCAGGCTCCTGATCATGGACGAGCCCACCTCCGTGCTCACCCCGCAGGAGGCGGACGGCCTGTTCGCCACCTTGCGGCGCCTGGCATCCGAGGGCTGTGCCGTCCTCTACATCAGCCACAAGCTCGAGGAGATCCGCTCGCTCTGCCATGCCGCCACGGTCCTGCGCGGCGGCAAGGTCGTGGCCCGCTGCGACCCCACCCGGGAGACCGCGCGCAGCCTGGCCGCCCTGATGATCGGCAAGGCACCGCCCGAGCTCGCCCACCGCCCGAGCCGGAGCGACGGCCCCGTCGTGCTGAAGGTCCGCGACCTGTCCCTGCGCCCGTCCGACCCGCACGGGACCAACCTCAGGCGCATCGGCTTCGAGATCCACGCCGGCGAGATCGTGGGCGTCGCCGGCGTGGCGGGCAATGGCCAGCGCGAGCTGCTTCGCGCCTTGTCCGGCGAGGATCCTCGCGCTCCACAGGCGGCGATCGAGCTGGCGGGCCAGCCGGTGGGCGACCTGAACCCGCGCCGCCGGCGCGACCTGGGCCTGTCCTTCGTCCCGGAGGAACGGCTGGGTCGTGGCGCCGCGCCGAAGCTCAGCCTCGCCCTGAACGCGCTGCTGACCGGCAACCGCCACAAGCTCACCCGTGCCGGGCTGATCGACGCCAAGGCGATCGATCGCCGTGCGGCCGAGATCATCCGCCATTTCGGCGTGCGCGCGGCCGGCACCCATGCGGAAGCCGCGAGCCTGTCGGGCGGCAACCTGCAGAAGTTCATCGTCGGCCGGGAGCTCTACGAGGACCCGAAGCTGCTGATCGCGGCCCATCCGACCTGGGGCGTGGATGTGGGCGCGGCCACCATGATCCGCGAGGAGATGCTGGCCCTGCGCGACCGGGGCGGTGCCGTGCTGCTGTTCAGCGAGGAGTTGGAGGAATTGTTCCTGTTG
This sequence comes from Geminicoccus sp., assembly GCF_036263595.1. Classification (NCBI taxonomy): domain Bacteria; kingdom Pseudomonadati; phylum Pseudomonadota; class Alphaproteobacteria; order Geminicoccales; family Geminicoccaceae; genus Geminicoccus; species Geminicoccus sp. The sequence goes on from NZ_DATAGQ010000062.1 coordinate 18,739, forward strand.
GCCGACCGGATCGCCGTCATGTTCCACGGCATGCTCTCCCCGCCGACGCCCATCCGCGAGCTGACGCCGGAAAGCGTCGGCCTTCTCATGGGTGGCGCCGGCTTCGACGAGGGAGACGCCGGCCGTGCTCAGGCTCACTAGGCGCGCCGACCCCTCCCGCACCCTGGAGATTGCGGCACCCCTGCTCGCCGTGGCGCTGACCCTGGTGGTGGCCGCCCTCCTGTTCCTGGCGCTGGGCAAGAACCCGCTCGACGCGTTCCGGGCCATGTTCTGGCGCCCGGTCCAGGACCTTTACGGGCTCACGGAGCTGGGCGTGAAGGTGACCCCGCTGATCTTGTGCGCGGTGGGCCTGGCCATCGGCTTTCGGGCGGCCGTGTGGAACATCGGCGCGGAGGGGCAGCTCATCGTGGGCGCGGTGGCAGCCGGCGCCACCGCGCTGCAGTTTGGCGAGGAGGCCTCCGGGCCGCTCCCCTGGGTCCTCCCGCTGGTGATGGGCACGCTTGGCGGCATGGCCTGGGGCGCCATCCCGGCCTTCCTCAAGACCCGCTTCAACGCCAACGAGATCCTGGTCAGCCTGATGCTGGCCTATGTCGGCGGGCTCACGCTCCAGTACATGGTGCACGGGCCGCTGAAGGACCCGATGAGCTTCGGCTTTCCCCAGTCCGCCAGCTTCACCGAGCCGGCCCGGCTGCCGGTCCTGCTGGAGACGACCAGGCTGCATGTCGGCTTCGCGCTGGCACTGATCGCCGCCGTGCTGGCCTGGGTGTTCGTCACCCGGTCCTACCAGGGCTTCGTGTTCCGCCTGTCCGGCGAGGCGATCGAAGCTGCCGCCTATGCGGGCTTCAGCCGCACGAAAGTCGTCTGGGGCAGCTTTCTAATCAGCGGCGGGCTTGCCGGCCTGGCCGGAGCGGCCGAGGTTGCCGGCCCGATCGGGCAGCTCCAGCCGAGCATCTCGCCGGGCTATGGCTTTGCCGCGATCATCGTAGCCTTCCTTGGCAGGCTGCACCCGATCGGCATCGTGGCGGCCGCCCTGCTCATGGGCCTGTTCTATGTCGGCGGCGAGATCGCGCAGATGGAGCTCCAGCTCCCCATCGCGATCACGGGCGTGTTCCAGGGCCTCCTGCTGTTCTTCTTGCTGGGTGCCGACAGCTTCGTCCGCTGGCGGCTGGTGGTGGCGGAGAAGCGCTGATGGGTGACGAACTCGACACGGCCATCGCCGTCATCACCGCCACCCTGCGGGCCGGGACGCCGCTGGTGTTCGCGGCGATGGGGGAGCTGGTGGCCGAGCGCGCCGGCGTTCTGAACCTTGGCATCGAGGGCATGATGCTGGTCGGCGCCGTGGTCGGCTTCATGGTGGCGGCCACCACCGGGATCACGCCGTTCGGCTTCGTGGCGGCCGCGCTCGCCGGCATGGCCGCCGCCGCGATTTTCGGCGTGCTCGCCCTCAATCTGATGACCAACCAGGTGGCCACGGGCCTGGCGCTGGCGATCTTCGGCGGTGGCCTTGCCGCCTTCATCGGCCAGTCCTGGGTGGGCATCCCCCTGCCGGGCATGGAGCTGCCCTTCCCCGAGCCGCTCCGCCAGATCCCGTTCGTGGGCCCGGTCCTGTTCGGCCATGACTGGCTCGTCTACCTCTCCATCCTGCTGGTCGCCGGCGTCGCCTGGTTCCTGCGCCGCACCCGTGCCGGCCTCACCCTGCGGGCGGTCGGCGAGAACCAGGAGAGCGCCCATGCGCTGGGCTATTCCGTGCTCAAGATCCGCTGGCTCGCCACTTTGTTCGGCGGTGCGATGGCCGGGATCGGCGGCGGCTACCTTTCGCTGATCTATACCCCGCAATGGGCCGAGGACATGACGGCCGGGCGGGGCTGGATTGCGCTGGCCCTGGTCGTGTTCGCGACCTGGCGGCCGTGGCGGGTCCTGCTCGGTGCCTATATCTTCGGTGGCGTCACGATCATCGGCCTGCAGATCCAGGCGGCTGGCGCCTCGCTCGACAGCAACCTGATCGCGATGACGCCCTACCTCGCCACGGTGGTCGTCCTCGTCTTGATCTCCCGGGACGTCACCCGTATCCGCTTGCACACGCCCGCCTCCCTGGCGCGGCCGTTCCATCCAGAAGCATGAGGCAGGGCACGCCATGACGATCATCCAGGCGAACGGCGCCAGCATCCCGGCACTGGGCTTCGGCACCTACCAGCTGACCGGCAGCCTCGGCACCGACATGGTCGCGACCGCGCTGAACCTCGGCTACCGCCATATCGACACAGCGCGGATGTACGAGAACGAGGCTGAGGTCGGCAAAGGCGTCATGACCTCCGGGGTCCCGCGTGAGGAGATCTTCCTCACCACGAAGATCTGGCCCAGCGACTTCGGGCACGACGACTTCCTGCGCAGTGCCAAGCAGTCCGTGAAGAACCTGGGCACCGTGCCGGACCTCCTGCTCCTGCATTGGCCCTCCAAGTCGATCCCGCTCGACGAGACGATGGCGGCCCTGGCCGAGGCGCAGCAGCGTGGCCTGACCCGCTTCATCGGGGTCAGCAACTTCACCATCCCGCTCCTGCGCCTGGCGACCGAGCTGTCGCCGATCCCGCTGGTCAACAACCAGATCGAGTACCACCCCTACCTGTCGCAGGACGCGCTCCTGCCCTTCCACCGCAAGCTCGGCATCGCCACGACCGCCCACTGCCCCTCGGCGCGCGGCAAGATCATGGACGAGCCGGTGATCCGTGAGATCGCCGAGGCGCATGGCATGAACCCGATCCAGGTCGGGCTGCGCTGGCTGATCCAGCAGGAGGGCGTGGCCGCCATCCCGCGCACCAGCTCGGAGAAGAACGCGAAGAGCAACCTGAAGGTCTTGGACTTCCAGTTGACCGACGAGGAGATGCGGAAGATCTCCGCGCTGCGGTCCACCAACTACCGCATCTGCGACTTCGAGTTCTCGCCGGTCTGGGACGCCGCGGCCTGAGGCCGATCAGGCGGTTTGCGCCGCCCTGCATGGCGAGCTTGCCAGATGGACCAGCCAGCTCGCCGTGCAGCACAAGCCGCTCAGCGCCATGACGATCACCATGGGCCGGGCGGTGCCGTCGAAGCTGGCGCCGACCAGGAGCGTGGCGAGCGCGCTCAACAGGCCCTGCAGGAATCCTGACAAGGCCGACGCCGTGCCTGCCATCGCCCCCATGGGCTCCAGCGCCAGCATCGTCGCGATCGGCATGATCATGCCCAAGGATGCCAGGCTCAGGAAGATCAGGACCGCTGCCACCGTCAGGCTCGCCTGGCCGGACGCCACCACCGCGCACATGATAAGCGTCGCGACCACGAACCAGGCCACGGCCAGGGTGAGCAGCCGCCGAACCCCGATGCGGTTGATGATGAAGGCGTTGAGCTGGGCAAGGCCGATCACGGTCGCGGCGTTGCCGGCGAAGATCAGGCTGTAGGTGAGCGGCGTCGTCCCGTAGAGCGTGATGAACAGGAACGAGGAGCCGGCCACGTAGGCCAGCAGCGACGCCTGGGCGAAGCCGCCGGTGCCGACCGCGCTCAGGAAGGTCCGGTCCCGGAGCAGGAGCAGGTAGGAGCTCAGGATGTTGCCGAGGCTCGGGCGCAGGCGACGGGCCGGCGGCAGCGTCTCGTGCATCGAGGTCGCCAGCAGCACGCCCACCGCGATGGCGACGAGGCCCAACGCCCAGAAGATCACCCGCCAGGATGCGACCTGGATGATGGCGCCGCCGGCAAGTGGCGCCAGGATCGGCGACACGCTCAAGGCCAGGATCGCCGTTGACAGCAGGCGCGCCGCCTCGACCCCGTCATGCATGTCGCGAATGATCGCAATCGCCAGCACCATGCCGGCCGAAGCCCCCAGCCCCTGCACTGCCCGCCAGGCCAGCAACTGCTCGATGCTTCCGGCCAGGGCGCAGCCGATCGAGCCGACGACGAACAGGCAAAGGCCGAAATAGACCGGCCGCTTGCGGCCGACCGCATCGGAGATGGGTCCATAGATGACCTGCCCGGCCGCAAGCGTCGCCATGAAGCAGAGTACGCTCAACTGGACGACGCCCTGGTCCCGGCCGAAATCGGCCGCGATCGAGGCGAAGGCCGGCAGATAGGCGTCGATGGCGAACGGTCCGACCGCGATCAGGAGGCCGAGGATCACGGCGTGGCGGAACATGGTCGCGTTCATGAGGAATCGGCCCGATGGATCTTCGATGGCCCGGTCCCGACGGGACCGGCGATGCTTCATCTCGCCGCGATCACGGAACGGCGAGGCGGGTGCGCGGCGGGAAGCCGTCCATTTTGCCGAGAACGGCAGCGACGGGCAAGCTGCAGCCGGTACCGAACCGATGTATATTCACCCAAGCGGATCGCTTGTGTTGCGCTGTGGCCGGCTTGCGCCACCGGACATCGCGATTTTTGCATGAACGAACCCGAGCCCGAACGACGCGCTCGTTTGCCGCAGTTAGGATTCGCTTTATTCTTCAATGGGTTGGATGCAGATCTGCTTGACGTCTGAAATGGAGCGCGCGACAACTCGGCCAACAGGCGTGGCCGTATCGAAAGAAGCGATAGCCGGAATGACCCGCTCCGATCTCATCCGCCGCATCGCGGAAGCGAACCCCCATCTCTATCTGCGCGACGTCGAGAAGATCGTCGCGACCGTGTTCGAGGAGCTGACCAAGGCGCTCGAGCGCGGCGACCGGGTGGAATTGCGCGGGTTCGGGGCGTTCTCGATCCGCGGCCGCTCCGCCCGCACCGGCCGCAACCCGCGCACCGGTGCCGAGGTCGACGTGCCCGACAAGCGCGTGCCCTATTTCAAGACCGGCAAGGAACTGCGCGAGCGCCTGAACGTCGGGGACGAGTGAGGACGTTGCTGTTCCTGGCCCTGTCGCCCGCCGCATTTGCGGTCGCTCGCGCCGCCGTGCTCGAACGCGCGAGGCAGGCTTATGTGGAACCGGACATGTGCGTCGATATGTTCTAGGTGGCGCCGAGCCACCTTTCGCGCGATTGAGCAGCCCAACATGATGAGGCGCTGATGGTAAAGTTTCTCCGCACGATCCTTGGATTGATCGGGCTGCTGGTGATCGTCCTGTTCGCGATCGGCAACCGCCAGCCGGTCGAGGTCTCCTTGTGGCCGACGCCGTTCGTGATCGACCTGCCGGTCTACGGCGTGTTTCTAGTGGCGCTGATCCTGGGCGTGGTGCTGGGCGGGATCGCGTCCTGGCTGGGCGGGCACCCGCAGCGGGCCGATGCCGCGCGGACCCGGCGTCGTCTGGCCCAGTACGAGGAGCGGGAGGCCAGGCGGCAGCGCGAGGAAGAGGCGGCCGCGGCTGCCCATGCCAAGAACGTCACCCCGACCCGGGCGCTGGCGTCGGCACGCTGACATGGACGGCCTTCCGTTCTTCGGTCCTGCCGCCATCGAGGCGGCACTTCCCTGGCCTTGCATGGTGGAGGCGCTGCGGGAGGGCTTCCGCCACGGCGCCGAGGCGCCCGTGCGCCACCACCACCGGATCCCCCGCCCTGGAGCGGAGGGTCCGGCCGATCTCCTGATCATGCCCGCCTGGCGGCCGGGTGCCGTGACGGGCATGAAGATCGTGCACGTGGCACCGGGCAACGAGGCCAAGGGCCTGGCCTCGATCCAGGGCCTTTACCTCCTGTTCGACGGGCCTACCGGCACACCGAAGGCGGTCCTGGACGGCGCGGCATTGACCTTGCGGCGAACCGCCGGTGCCTCGGCGCTGGCAGCGTCCTATCTGGCGCGCGACGACGTCCGGGTTCACCTCGTGGTCGGGGCCGGTGCGCTCTGCCCGAACTTCATCCTTGCCCATCGCAGCGTCAGGCCGTCGCTGCAGGAAGCGCTGATCTGGAACCGTCATCCGGCCAAGGCCGAGGCCGTCGCCGCTAGGCTGCGCGGTGACGGTCTCCATGCGGAGGCAGTGCAGGATCTCCCGTCAGCCGTGCGGCGAGCCGACCTGATCTCGGCGGCGACCAACTCGACGGTGCCGTTGATCCGCGCAGACGACGTCCGTCCGGGAACGCATGTCGACCTTGTCGGCGCTTATACACGCACGATGCGCGAGAGCGACGATGTCCTGGTCGCGGCAGCCTCCGTCTTCGTCGATACGCGCGAAGGCGCGCTGGCCGAGGCCGGTGATCTGCTTCAGGCGATCGAGGCCGGCGCCTTTCAGGCAGGCGCCATCCGCGGCGATCTTCGCGAGCTTGCCAGGGGCGATGTCCAAGGACGGCGCAGCGCGCAGGAGATCACCTTGTTCAAGTCGGTCGGCGCTGCCTTGGAGGATCTGGTGGCCGCCGAGGCCGTCCTCGCCCAAGCCACGAATTGACGGTCCGCACACGCTCTGCCAAGCACCGACCCGCTTGCGACCGTTCAACGGAACCAGTCTTGTCGAATTCGCCCATCTTCTGCGCTGTCGACCGGCCGGACACGACCGGTGCGGTGGCGCTCGCGCGCGCGCTCAGCGGCCATGTGGGCGGCATCAAGCTGGGCCTGGAATTCTTCTGCGCATCCGGCCCGGATGGAATCCGCGCCGTTGCGGCCGAGGGCCTGCCGATCTTCCTCGACCTGAAGCTGCACGACATTCCCAACACCGTGGCCGGCGCCGTGCGCTCAGCCCTGGCCCTGCAGCCGGCCATGCTGACACTGCACGCTTCCGGCGGCAGGGCCATGCTCGAAGCCGCCGTGGAGGCCAAGAACTCGTTGCAGGCGTCGACGCTGCTCCTCGCGGTGACGGTGCTGACCAGCCTGGACGATCGGGACCTCCACTCCTTGGGCGTCGCCGGCGCTGCGGCGGAGCAGGTCGAACGTCTGGCGGAACTCGCCATCGCGGCGGGCGTGGACGGGCTGGTCTGCTCGCCGCACGAGATCACCCGGCTGCGCAGGGTCATTCCGCTTAGCGTCAAGCTGGTGGTGCCGGGCATCCGGCCAGCCGGAGCGGCGGGTGACGACCAGAAGCGGGTGATGACCCCTGCGCAGGCATTGGACGCCGGTGCGGACGTGCTCGTGATCGGCCGCCCGATCACGGCAGCAACCGATCCGGCGGCCGCGGCGCGTGCAATGATGGGTGCTGCCTGACATGGTGATGGTCAAGATCTGCGGCCTCACGGAGCCAGAACTGGTCGAGCAGGCCTGCGAGGCCGGTGCCGACATGGTGGGCTTCGTGTTCTTTCCTCCCTCGCGGCGCGCCGTCACGCCGGAGCAGGCAGCCGTCCTGGCCCGCAAGGTCAGCCGGGCTGTAGAGACCGTCGGGCTGTTCGTGAACCCGGACGACCGTCTGATCGAGACGACCTTGCTGTCGGTACCACTCGACGTCATCCAGCTTCACGGTGAGGAGAAGCCTGAGAGGGTGGCCGAGATCGGGCTCCGCTTCGGCGTGCGGACGATGAAGGCGCTGCCGGTGGCCGTACGGGACGACCTTCGAGAACTGGATGCCTATCTCGACGCCGCGGACATGATCCTGTTCGATGCCAAGCCCGTACCAGGGGCTGTACTTCCTGGTGGCAATGGCATGGCGTTCGACTGGCAGCTTCTGAGTGAGATCGAGATCGACCGGCCATGGCTGCTTGCAGGTGGACTGACCGGTGACAATCTTCTGGCGGCACTGACCACGAGTGGCGCACCAGGCGTGGATGTCAGTTCGGGCGTCGAGAAGATGCCTGGGTTGAAGGATCCGGCGAAGATGGCCGACTTCATTGCCAGGGCAAAAGGGTTTGAGGGGAACAAGGGATGAGCCAGCGCAATTCTCTGCGCAACATGCCGGACGATCGCGGTCACTTCGGCATTTTCGGCGGCCGCTACGTCGCTGAGACGCTCATGCCGCTGATCCTGGAGTTGGAGCAGGCCTACGAGGACGCCAAGCGCGACGAAGGCTTCTGGAAGGAGTTGAACGGCTGGCTGAAGGATTATGTCGGCCGTCCCTCGCCACTCTATTTCGCCGAACGCCTCACCGAGCATTTCGGCGGTGCGAAGATCTACTTCAAGCGTGAGGAGCTGAACCACACCGGCTCTCACAAGATCAACAATACCGTGGCCCAGGTCCTCCTGGCCAAGCGCATGGGCAAGACCCGGATCATCGCGGAGACGGGCGCTGGCCAGCACGGCGTGGCGACCGCGACGGTCGCCTCGCGAGTCGGCCTGCCCTGCATCGTCTACATGGGTGCGAAGGACATCGAGCGGCAGCAGCCGAACGTGTTCCGCATGCGCCTCCTGGGTGCGGAGGTGCGCCCGGTGACCTCTGGCTCGCATACGCTGAAGGACGCGATGAACGAGGCCCTGCGCGACTGGGTCTCGAACGTCCACGACACCTTCTACGTCATCGGCTCGGTGGCGGGTCCCCATCCCTATCCCGCCATGGTACGCGACTTCCAGTCGGTCATCGGCCGCGAGACCAGAGAGCAGATCGTCGAGAAGGAAGGTCGCCTTCCCGACGTGCTGATCGCAGCCGTGGGCGGCGGCTCCAATGCCATGGGCCTGTTCCACCCGTTCCTGGACGACGACGTGCGCCTGATCGCCGTCGAGGCAGCGGGCGACGGCGTGGAAACGGGGCGGCATGCGGCGGCGATGGCTGCCGGTACGCCCGGCGTGCTGCACGGCTCACGCTCCTATCTGCTGCAGGACGCGGACGGTCAGGTGGTCGAGCCACATTCGATCTCGGCCGGCCTGGACTATCCGGGCGTCGGCCCCGAGCATTCCTGGCTGAAGGACATCGGCCGGCTCGACATCGCACCGGTGACCGACACGGAGGCGCTGGAAGCCTTTCAGCTCTGCGGCAAGATCGAGGGCATACTGCCGGCCCTGGAATGCGCGCACGCCCTGGCGCATCTGGCGAAGATCGCTCCGTCCATGGACAAGGACCAGGTGATCGTCCTCAATCTCTCGGGTCGGGGCGACAAGGACATCTTCACGGTCGCCGAGCATCTGGGGGTGAAGCTGTGAGCGACCGGATCCGCAGGCGCTTTGCCGCCCTGAAGGAAGAGGGTCGTGCCGGCTTGGTGACCTATCTGTGCGGCGGCGATCCCGACCCTGCCACCTCCTTCGAGTTGATCCGAGGACTTCCCGTCGCAGGCGCCGACGTGATCGAGGTCGGCATGCCCTTTTCCGATCCCATGGCGGACGGCCCATCGATCCAGGCCGGCAACCTGCGTGCCATCGGGGCCGGCATGAAGCTGGCGGGCGTGCTGGACCTGATCACGCGCTTCCGCGAACATGACCAGACCACCCCGGTCATCCTGATGGGCTACTACAATCCTGTGCACCAGATGGGACCCGAACGCTTCCTTGAGCGAGCGGTCGCCGCAGGAGTCGACGGGCTGATCATGGTCGATCTGCCGCCGGAGGAGGACGAGGAGTTCTGCCTGCCGGCCAAGCAGGCCGGCCTCGACTTCATCCGGCTGGCGACGCCCACGACCGACGCCAAGCGTCTGCCCGTCGTGCTGCAGAACGCGTCCGGCTTCATCTACTACGTCTCGATCACCGGCATCACGGGCTCGGCCGCGCCCGTGGCGGACGTCGTCAGCCAGGCCGTGAGCCGCATCAAGGCTTCCACCGATCTCCCGGTTGCCATCGGCTTCGGCATCCGCACGCCCGATCAGGCGGCGGTGTTCGCCCGCCATGCGGATGCGGCGGTGGTGGGCTCCGCCCTCGTGGACCTGGTGGCTGCGAACCTGGACGAGCATGGCAAGGCCAAGCCCGATCTGGTGGGCAAGGTGCACGAACTGGTGCGCGGCCTTGCTGCCGGCGTGCGGGGAGCACGGCTGTGAGCAACTGGCTGACCGACTATGTGCGCCCCAAGATCCGGGCGCTGGTTAGCCGCAATCCGGACGTGCCGGACGACCTCTGGCGCCAGTGCACGTCCTGCGAGCGAATGATCTTCCACCGCGACTTCGAGCAGGCGCAGCGCGTCTGCCCGCATTGCGGCCACCACATGCGGGTCGAGCCGATCTTCCGGTTCCAGTCCCTGTTCGATGCGGACAGCTGGCAGCAGATCGAGGTGCCGCGCGTCCCGGCGGACCCGCTCAAGTTCAGGGACCAGAAGAAATATGCCGATCGCCTGAAGGAGGCCCAGACCAAGACCGGCAAGCACGATGCGCTGGAAGCGGCGCACGGCAAGATCGATGGCATTCCGGCTGTTATCGCCGTCATGGACTTCCAGTTCATGGCAGGCTCCATGGGAACCGGCGTTGGCGAAGCCTTCCTGGCGGCCGCACGGCTGGCCGTGCTGCAGGAAGCCGCCTTCATCGTCTTCACAAGTTCCGGTGGCGCCCGGATGCAGGAGGGCGCCCTGTCCCTCATGCAGATGGCGCGCACCACCGTCGCGGTCGAGATGGTGAAGGACAAGCGCCTGCCCTACATCGTCGTCCTCACGGACCCGACCACGGGTGGTGTCACGGCGAGCTTCGCCATGCTGGGAGACGTCCAGATCGCCGAACCGGGTGCCCTGATCGGTTTTGCCGGTGCCAGGGTCATCGAGCAGACGATCCGCGAGAAGCTGCCCGAGGGCTTCCAGCGCGCGGAGTACCTGCGCGATCACGGCATTGTCGACATGGTGGTCCATCGTTTCGACCTGCGAGCGACCCTGGTCAGGATCCTGGACCTGCTGATGCGCAAGCGCCGCGAGACCAAGAACGGCGCTGCGGTTGAACCGGTCCATGCCGAGCCGCCCACCCTGGAACTGGTCAAGCAGAGTGAGCAGCCTGTCGAGCCATGAGATCCTGGCGCGGCTGAACGAGCTTCACCCGAAGAAGATCGACCTCTCGCTTGCCCGGATGGAGCAGATCCTAACCGAGCTCGGGCACCCGGAGCGGGCGGTCCCGCCGGTGATCCATCTCGCCGGCACCAACGGCAAGGGCTCGACCGGGGCCTGCCTGGCGGCTGCCCTGCAGGCGGACGGTCGGAGGGTGCACCGATACGTCTCGCCGCATCTGGTCCACTTCAACGAGCGGATCCTCCTGGACGGCCGTCCGATCGGCGAGGACCATCTGAAGGACCTTCTGGAGGAAGTGGAGCGGGTCAACGCCGGGCGCTCCATCACCTTTTTCGAGATCACCACCGCGATGGCCTTCCTGGCCTTTGCGCGCGTGCCGGCGGACGCCCTGATCCTCGAGGTCGGCATGGGAGGCCGGCTGGACGCGACCAATGTGGTGGACAGGCCGGCGGTGTCGGTCATCACGCCGGTGTCGCTGGATCACGAGGTCTATCTTGGCGACCGGATCGAGCTGATCGCCCGGGAGAAGGCGGGCATCTTGAAGTCTGGCGTCACCTGCGTAGTCGGTCCCCAGGAGCCGGAGGGCCTCCGGGCAATCGAAGCACAGGCTGCTTCGGTCGGGACGCCGCTGGTCGTGCACGGGCGGGATTGGTCGTTCGTCCAGCGGCAGGGAAACCTCCATGTGCGCGATAGCGACCTGGCGCTGGAGCTGCCGCCGCCGGCCCTGGAAGGTGAGCACCAGTACGCCAATGCCGCGACAGCGGTCATCGCTGCCCGCAGGCTTCCGGTCGGCCTGCGCCCCGGCGACCCGGCAATGCGCCGGGGCATAGCCGGGGCCGTCTGGCCGGGCCGCTGGCAGAAACTGACGAGCGGGCCCCTCGTGGCCGCCGTTCCCACGTCCTGGGAAGTCCGACTGGACGGCGGCCACAATCCTTCGGCCGCCCGGGCCATCGCGCTGACGCTGCGGGCCTCGCCGCCACGGCCGCTGCACCTGATCATCGGCATGCTCAACACCAAGGACGCAGCCGGATTCCTGGAGCCGCTCCTGCCCCTGGCCGCGTCCTGCACGATGGTGCCGATCCCGGACGAGCCGCTGACGCGTCCACCGGGGGAACTGGCAGAGGCCGCCCACGCCCTGGGCTATCCTGCCGGAACGGCGCGCGGCCACGTCGAAGCCGCTCGCCGCGCGGCAGAACGCTTCGCTCATGAACCCGCGCTTGTCCTGGTCTGCGGGTCGCTTCACTTGGCGGGCGTGATCCTGGCCGACCACGCCTGATAGCACCCCGCCAAGGGGCAGCGAGACGGATGCCTCGTATGGCTCAGATCCGTTCCTGGACCAGGGCAAGCACACCGGCGGCGCAGGCGGCCAGCGTCAATAGCAGGGGCAGGCCCGCCGCTCCGTCCTTGCGAACGCGACTGCGGGTCATGGCATGCAGCCAAGCCAACACGGACAGCCAGCCCAGCCAGTGCATGACATGGCCGAAGAAGCGCGCGTTGGGCAGGCCCCCTCGGTACTGCACGATCAGCAGGCCGCTTGCCATGACGGCAGTCATGGCGCCCGACACGAGCAGGATCGCCACCGGCCTGCGCTGCCCGACCTGCCACTGGTAGGCCAGGGCCAGGACAAGCAGTGCGGCCAGGCATGCATGCAGGAGAACCAGCACGAGGCAGGCTCAGTGCGCCATGAGCACCGGCACCTCGACGTTGGAGAGGATATAGCTCGTGGCCCCGCCGAAGATCATCTGCCGCAGGCGTGACTGGGTATAGGCACCCTTAACGATGATGTCGGCGCCCAGGCGCTGCGCCTCGTCGAGTGTGACCTTGCCGACCGGACGGTCGTCGCCGGGATGATCGACCACTTCGACCGTCAGCCCACGCCGCTCCAGCATCCGCCCCAGCGCCTCACCCGACGGACCAGGCACCATGCCCTTCTCGACCGAGTGGACAATGATCGATTTTGCCCGCTCCAGGAACGGCATGGCGAGGCCGATCGTATGGGCCGTTTCGGTGCTGCCATTCCACGAGATCAGGATGCGCTCCATCCGGAAGTTCGTGGCCCTGGCCGGCACGATCATCAGCAGGCGGCCGGCTTCGAACAGGGCGCCTTCCAGGGAAGCAGTGGACGGCGTGAGGCTATCGGCGACCGGGCGACCCAGGACGATCAGGTCGAAGATGCGTCCGTAGCTGCCGAGCACGTTGGCGGCGGCCCCTGCCCCCAGATGCCAGTCGGCTGCCGGTCCGGTGGTGCCGGGCTCGGAGAACCGGGGCAGGCCCGCCGCCCGCACGGTCCGTTCGAACGTGTCACGCAGCCGTTCCGCCCGCTCGCGGGCATCCGTCTCGAAACCGGCGACCAGGTCGGGTGCCGCCGCGATGAAGCCGTCGGCGCCCGCCGCGATCACGTCGGGCTGAACCGGCCGGACATGCAGCCCTTCCAGGTAGGATCCGAACTCGCGGGCCACGCCGATGGCGCAAGCCAGGGTCGCGTCCAGGGCTGCGCTGGACTCCAGGTTCACCAGGATGGTCTTCATGCCGACGCGGCCCTCGTCAATGTTGTAAGCACACGCATCTTAAGGCAGTTCAACGCGCCTGACATCTGGCGGCAATGGGCGCCGGATCCGACCTAGCACCAGATCAGGGCCGGAGAGCCAGCCTTGCCGCCTTCGCCGCCGAATGTCGCGATCGTCCACGACTGGTTCCAGAGCCTCTATGGCTCCGAACGGGTTGTCGAGCAGATGCTTGCCTGCTTCCCCCAGGCCAAGCTTTTTTCCCTGGTGGATGTGATGCCCGCTGAGGCGCGGGGCTTCCTTCGCGACATTCAGGTCGATACCTCCTTCATCCAGAAGCTGCCGTTCGCGAAGCGGCACTTTCGCCGCTATCTGTCGCTGATGCCGCTGGCGATCGAACAGTTCGACCTGTCGGGCTTCGACTTGGTGCTCTCGTCCAGCCACGCTTTTGCCAAAGGGGTCCTGACGGGACCACGGCAATTGCACATCGCCTATGTCCATGCGCCGATCCGCTACGCCTGGGAATACCAGCACCAGTACCTGTGCGAGGCTGGCCTCGATCGAGGCCTCATGTCCTGGCTGGTGCGGTGGCAGTTGCACAAGATCCGCAACTGGGACTTTCGCAGCGGCGCCGCACCCGATCGGCTGATTGCAAACTCCGAGTTCATCCGCCAGCGGATCCGCAAGATCTACCGGCGCGACGCCGATGTCATCCACCCGCCGGTCCGCCTCCAGGACTTTACCCCGGTCGAGAAGAAGGACGACTACTTCGTCGCCATCTCGCGCTTCGTCCCGTACAAGCGCACTGAATTGATCTGCGCTGCCTTCGCGCAGATGCCGGATCTCAAGCTCAAGGTCATCGGTGACGGTGCAGGCATGCGTCGTGTCGAGGCCGCAGCCAACGTGGAACTGCTGGGCACGCTTCCGCGCGCCGACATGGTGTCGATGCTGGCAAGCGCCCGTGCGCTGGTCTTCGCGGCGGAAGAGGACTTCGGGATCACCGTCGTCGAGGCTCAGGCGGCCGGTACGCCGGTGATCGCCTACGGCCAGGGCGGCGTGCTGGACACCGTCAGGCCGCTGCCTGAGCCGGACCCTACCGGCCTTTTCTTTGGCGACCAGACGGTCGATGCCATCTGTGACGCTGTGCGGCGCTTCCAGGCCTGCGAGGGAATGTTCAGGCCAGGTGCGCTGGTCGCGAATGCCGATGCCTTCTCCGAAGAGCGGTTCCGCAAGCACTACCGGAACCTTGTCGAGAGCGCCCTGGCCGCGCATCGCGATCCACGGCCGGCGATCGCCGGTATGGCCGCCTCCGTTTAGCCACGCGCGACTTTCCTGGCGCCTTTTCCGACCTGGTTCGGCGACACGCATTAACATGATTACAGAATGTTGCTCGCCTCCCGTGCCGGCAGGCCCTGCCGCAACAATTCGTTCATGATCTCCAGCCAGTCCGGCATCATCCGCAGGACGATCCAAATCTTCCGTAAGTCCTCTTGTAATGCTGCAGGCTCTTTATCTGTATCCATGGTGATACAGCCCGTAACATCTTCCAGACAAACTTTGAAACATGACTGTTCACGCTTCCGCGATCATTGCGTGATCGTCAAGAACAGCTGCGTGATCTTGACGAAATCATGTGCTTCAGGCTGGCGCATCCTGACATGGCTCCCTAAATGGGGCTCGACAGGCACCGATCGCACACGGGACGTGCTGATCTGCTGGAAACACAGGATGCATGACATGACGACCTACGGTACCTCCTTCGTCCGCAATTTCGCCCTTGGCACGGTCGCAGCCGCAGCCCTTATCGCAGGATCCGTGCCCGCCATTCCGGTCCTGGCCCCGACCGTGGCCCAGGCCGAAGCCTATGAGCGCGGCTATGCCGATCTCGTCGCGAAGGTCATGCCGGCGGTGGTCTCAGTTCAGGTGGAGGGTGTGGAAAAGGCGGGGGACGATGCCAATCCGCCGATGAACGACCAGCAGCGCGAGTTCTTCGAGCGTTTCTTCGGCCAGCCGATGCCGACGCCGCCGCAGCAGGCTCCGCATCGCTTGCAGGGACTTGGCTCCGGCTTCGTGATCGATCCCGCCGGCTATGTCGTGACCAACGCTCACGTCGTCGGCGGCGCTGACAAGATCAGCATCGTGACGCAGGACGGCACGCGGATGGACGCGAAGCTGGTCGGCATCGACACCAAGACGGACCTCGCTGTCGTCAAGGTCGAGAGCAGCCAGCCCCTCACCGCACTGACATGGTCGGACAGCAGCAAGGTCCGCGTCGGCGACAAGGTGGTTGCGGTCGGCAATCCGTTCGGCCTGGGCAGCACCGTGACGGCCGGCATCGTTTCGGCCACCGGCCGGGAGATCGGCAGTGGGCCCTATGACGACTTCATCCAGGTCGACGCGCCGATCAACCGCGGCAATTCCGGCGGCCCCACCTTCGACCTTGATGGCAACGTGATCGGCGTCAACAGCATGATCTTCTCGCCGTCGGGCGGGAGCGTCGGCATCGGTTTCGCCATCTCCGCCAATCTCGCGAAGTCGGTGGTGGACGAGCTCATCCGCGACGGCTCGGTGGAACGTGGCTGGATCGGGGTCGGCATCCAGGAGATGGACGACGATCTGCGGACCTCGTTTGGCCTGACCGGCAAGGATGGTGCGCTGGTCAGCCAGGTGATGGCGGATGGCCCTGCCGAAGAGGCTGGCCTGCGCGAGGGTGACGTCATCCTGCGCTTTGGCGACCACGAGATCTCCCGGCTCACCCAGCTCACCCGGGCGGTGGCCGACACCGACCCAGGCCAGAGCTCGGAGCTGACGATCTGGCGCGACGGCAAGGAGCAGACCCTGTCCCTGAAGGTCGGCGAGATGCCCTCCAAGCAGCAGGTCGCTTCCGCCGAGGAAACGCCCGCGGTGGACCAGCCGCGCCTGGGCCTGGCCCTGGCGCCACTGACGGACGAGAACCGGGCCGAACTCGGCGTGGCCGAGGACATCAAGGGCGCCGTCGTCAACCAGGTCATGAACGGCAGTCCGGCTGCCGAGAAGGGCATCCAGCGCGGTGACGTCATCGTGGCAGTCGGCGAGAAGCAGGTGGATGGCCCCAAGCCCGTGATCGAGGCGGTGAGCCAGGCCGCGAAGGACGGTGCCAAGTCGGTCCGGCTCCTCGTGGCCCGCGGTGAGGCACAG
>NZ_DATAGQ010000063.1:0-9094 GCF_036263595.1 Geminicoccus sp.
GGGCATCCGGTTCGCCCTTCGCCGGCTCGTCCAGCGTGACCGTCTCGAACCAGCCGCGCGCACCGAGCAGCCCGCTCCCGCGCAGAATACGGGCCACCAGGGCGATCTCGCCAGGCGTGATCGGGGCCAGGCGGTGGGACGGATGGTCTTCGGCCAGGGTGCGGGTCTGCATGTCCATCAACGATCCTCTCCGCGCCGTGGCGCCAGGACGATGCCTGCGTTCCGCGCCCACGAGAAGCCGCGGCCGTCCTTTGCGGCATGCCGGCTCTCTCGCCGAGAACGACGGCAGCAGCTAAAGAACGCGCGGACACAGAAGAGGATGACGGTTCGTGAACCAGGATCTCGAAGCCCTGCGCCGGTTCTCCGCAGCCATCGGTGCCGATCCAACCGTCGTCCAGGCCGCGGGCGGGAATACCTCGGTCAAGATCGACGACACGCTCTGGGTGAAGGCGTCCGGGCTGCAGCTCAAGGACGCGCTGAAGGAAGACGTATTCGTTCCGCTCCGCCTGTCCGGCGTCCGCCACCGGATCGAGACGGGCGAGGACGAGCCGGCCAAGCCCGAAGTGCTGCAGGGCACGCTGCGCCCCTCCATCGAGACGAGCCTGCACGCGCTCCTTCCGCACAAGTTCGTGAGCCACACGCATTCGGTTGCCGGTATCGCCTTTGCCGCCGCCAAGGATGGCAAGGAGCGCATCGCGCCGCGCCTGGACGGTCTTGCCTGGCACTGGATTCCCTATGTCATGCCAGGCGTGCCGCTTACCCGGGCGGTCGCAAGAGCCATGGCCGGGCAGGCGGCGGACGTGCTGGTCCTTGAGAACCACGGCATCGTCTATGGCGCAGAAACGGCAGAGGCACTGGAGGAACTCCACCGCGAGCTCGAAGCGCGTCTGGCCCTGCCCACCGCACCTGCCGGCAAGCCGGACCTGCCGGCGCTGCAGCGGCTACTGGAGGTCTCGCCCGGCTGGCGTTTGCCCGTGCACGCCAAGGTCCATGAGGTGGCTCTGGACCACCGTCGCCTTGCGCTGGCCACGGGCGGCGTGGGATGGCCGGACCATGCGATCTTCCTGGCGGACCGGGTGGCGGCCTATGCGGCTGACGTGGTGTCCATTCCCGTGGACGAGCGGGCGAAGCTGGTGCTCATCGAGGGTGTCGGTAGCCTGGTGAAGGCCGATCTCGGTGCATCCGGCGACGAACTGGCCCTTTGCCTTGCCCTGGTGCTGGAGCGCTTCCCGGCCGATGCCGAGATCGTGTACCTGCCGGAGCATGAGGTTGCGGCGCTGATGGGTTGGGAAGCCGAAGCATATCGGCAGAAGCTGGCCAAGGAACGAGCCGGGGGTGCCTGAGCCGAGATAGGCTCGCACGCTCGGCGCCGATCCTTGACGTTCCCCGGACATCGTCAGTGCGACGGAGATGACTAGTGATCAGCACGGTTGAAGGCGAAAAGAAGAGAGCGCATCGCGGCCGTGACGTCACTGGCAAGATTGCGGAAACAGGCACGTTTCTCGGCAAGGTCTGGGCTTTGGCAAAGCCCTACTTCCTGAAGTCGGAAGAGCGAGGCGTAGCACTTTTCTTGCTGGGCCTGATCCTGGGGATGAACTTCTTCCTCGTCTGGATGAGCAAGAACCTCAACAGCTGGAACCGCGACTTCTTTACGGCGCTCCAGGAGAAGGACTCGGCGACATTCTGGCGGCTCCTCTGGTCGACGGAGGGCCTCGAAGCCTTGTTCTTCTCGTGGGTCGGCCTCGTGTTCGTCTACATCGTCGTCGCCGTCTATCGGCTCTGGCTCACCCAGTTCCTGACGATCCGCTGGCGACGCTGGCTGACTGACGTCTACTACAGCCAGTGGCTGCGCGACCGTACCTACTACCGAATGGAACTCACCCAGACGGGCACCGACAATCCCGAGCAGCGCATCGAGCAGGACGTCGACCAGTTCACGCAGTTGACCTTGAGCATCGTGCTAGGCCTGATCTCGGAAATAGCCACGCTGATCACCTTCTCGGTGGTCCTCTGGAATCTGTCTGGTTCCTATACACTGCCCATCTTTGGCGGCATCGAGGTGCCCGCCTACATGTTCTGGACCGCGATCGTCTATGCCTTCTTCGGTTCGTATCTAACCTACCGGATCGGGCGGCCGCTGGTCCGCGTGAATTTCGATCTGGAGCGCTATAACGCCGACTTTCGCTACCGGATGGTCCGGACACGCGAGAACAGCGAAAGCATCGCGCTCTATGGCGGCGAGCCCCAGGAGCGAAGCACCCTGCGTGATGCTTTCGAGCGCATCTACGACACGTATTGGCGCTACATGACGCTGTACAAGCGGCTGACCTGGCTCACCGTGTTCTACGCGCAGGTCGCCAGCATCTTCCCGATCGTGATGCAGGCGCCCCGCTATTTCTCCGGCGAGATTCCTTTTGGCGCGCTGACCCAGACGGCCGGCGCCTTCGCGCAGGTGCAAGGCAGCCTGTCGTGGTTCGTCGACAGTTTTGCCACGCTGGCGAACTGGAAGGCCGTTGTCGATCGGCTGACCACGTTCGGCGAATCGATGGAGCGGGCCCAGACCGAGCAGACCAATGCCGGCATCACTGTCGCGCCGCACGAGGGCAAGGATCTGGTGGTGTCGAAGGTGGACGTTCACCTGCCCAACGGAGCGACGCTGCTTCGCAACATCGACCTTACGCTTCCGGTTGGCTCCCGGGTGGTGCTGCAGGGTCCTTCCGGCAGCGGCAAGACCACCTTGTTCCGGGTGCTCGCGGGCCTGTGGCCGTTCGGCAGCGGCCAGGTCCGCACACCTGGCGGGTCGGAGGTGCTGTTCATCCCGCAAAAGCCTTACATGCCGATCGGCACGCTGAGAGGGGCCCTGCTCTATCCACGCTCGTCCGAGTTGCTGGACGACGGTACGCTGCGCGATGCCTTGACCCGCTGCCGTCTGGAGCACCTGACCGCAAGGCTGGATGAGGTCGCCAACTGGTCCATGAGCCTGTCGCCAGGCGAGCAGCAGCGGGTAGCCTTCGCGCGCGCCTTGCTGCTCCAGCCGGACTGGCTGTTCCTCGACGAGGCCACCTCGGCGCTGGATGCTGCCACGGAAGAGCAGATGTACCGAACAGTGATCGAGGCGCTGCCGGGTGCTGCCATCGTGTCGATTGCCCATCGCCCTTCGGTGACACAGTTCCACGCCAGCCGGCTGGTGATCGACCGGGAGACCGGGACGGTTCGCCAGGCCGCGATCGAACAACAAGAGGGAGGAGCGCCATGAAGAAGTTCATCAACGATGTCGATGATATCCTGGTCGAGAGCCTGACGGGCTTCGGCAGGGCCCACGCGGACCTGGTCGAGATCTCGTTCGATCCGACCTTCGTTCGCCGTAAGACCCCGACCCCGGCGGGGAAAGTCGTGCTGATCTCGGGTGGCGGATCGGGTCACGAGCCACTCCATGCGGGGTTTGTCGGCCACGGCATGCTGGACGCAGCCTGCCCCGGCCACGTTTTCACCTCACCGACCCCCGACCAGATGATCGCCGCGGCAGCCGCGGTCGACGGCGGGGCCGGAACGCTTTGGATCGTCAAGAACTACTCCGGCGACGTCATGAACTTCGAGATGGCGGCCGAGATGGCCGAGGGCGAGCACGCCACCGTGCTGATCGTCGACGACGTCGCAGTGGAGAACTCCAGCTTCACGGTCGGCCGACGCGGCGTGGCGGGCACGATGATCGCGGAGAAGATGCTCGGTGCAGGTGCCGAGGCGGGCTTGGATCTGGCTGCCCTGAAGGCGCTGGGCGACAAAGTGGCCGGCCAGACTCGATCCATGGGTGTCGCCTTCTCGTCATGCATCGTCCCTGCTGCTGGCAGCCCGACCTTCACGCTCGGCGACAACGAGATGGAGATGGGCGTCGGCATTCACGGCGAGCCGGGCAGGCGTCGTGTCCCCTTAGCCTCCGCGCACGACATCGCCGACGAGATGACGGGCGCCATCCTGCAGGATCTGGCGCCCAAGGCGGGCCAGCAGATCTTGCTGCACGTCAACGGCTTCGGCGGCACGCCTTTGATGGAACTGTACCTGATGTACGACGAGGCTGCCCAGATCCTGGAGAAGCGGGGGCTAAAGGTTGCCCGATCGCTGGTGGGCAACTACACGACGTCCCTGGAGATGGCTGGCTGCTCGATCACCGTGACTACGCTCGACGAGCAACTGACCGAACTCTGGGACGCCCCGGTTCATACTCCCGCCCTGCGCTGGGGCCGCTGACGCAGGGGATCATGGTGAGGGAGGCGTTACTGGCCGTCCTTCGCTGTCGATCTCGCACGGATAGGTCTGCGACAGCATCACCAGAAGGATCGTGCTGCCGGTCAGCTGCTGCAGGGCGTCGGCTGCGCGCGGCTTTTGACGCAGTTCGGCAATGTGCTGGAGCAACTGGGGAGTCACGGCGGACGGCCGAAGATCATCCTCGGCATCGGGGCAGAAAAGTGGCGTCCCTTGTTCCGTCATCATCGAGTTCGTCATCGCCAGGGCATCCAGCGCACCGCCAATATAGAAGGTGGCAGCTGACTTCTCCTGGTCGGATCCGCCCAGGAGCCTTTCGATCTCCGCAGCGGGGATCGTGCTGTACTGGGCAGCCTGTGCCTGCCCGGACACCAGGACCAGCCCGAACAGGACGCCTCTCAACGCAAATTTCATCGACGAAGTCCAGGCGGAGGTTCACGGACGATGCGCATGAAGCGCGTGAATAGCTTGGGCTCGGCTGTCAACGTCGATGCCACGTACCGGAGCCTGTTCGACGACTTGGCGAGTTGAACGAGGTAGCGTGGATTCCTCGCACCAAGCATGAGGATCTCGGATTCGAGACTCATGAGCGTGATCGGCTTCAGGGAATCGAGTATGCTGAAGCCGACGCCGAGCCGCATGCCCTGCATGCCTACGGCGATCGGGGACACCTCGTAGGAGGTATCGAAGGCCTCGGCTGCGGCCTCCATGTTGCCCGCGGCAACATTGGCGGCAGCCAGGTAAAGCCAGGTGATGCCATTGAATGGCGATCTGTTCACCGAGCCTTCCAGGTAGCCCACGGCACGACCATATCGCTCCGCGGTTTCCGCCGCCGCCACACCGGGACGCGCGATCATTTCCGCCAGCCCGCAATACCGTAACGATTCGGCTGTCGGCATTGTCTGGAGCGCGTCTGCGCAGATGGAGTCCATGCGGCGTGAAGCCTGTGGCGTGATGGACCCATTGGTGGTCATCACCGCCAAAGGTGACGGCGCCCCGACACGTTCGATCGTCGCCACAAAGATAAGACTGGTGAAGTAGGTGCCGACCAGGAAAAGGACACATAAAACAACACGCCCGACCAACGGGACTAGGCTACCCATCGATCGAGCGTGCATCAGAAACATCCAATGAGGATCTGGCTCAGCTACCGAATGCGGCAAAGCCCGGGACGGTTGGGCTGACGACGCCGACCGGCTCCAGCGTAACCGGATTCACGAACAGATCTCCATCCGGGTCGGTCAGGCCAACCGGGATGATCCCGGATGGGATCCTGTTCTCGATGTACTCAGGGGTCACGTAGTCGAACGTCTTCAGGTTGACCTTCGGAATCCACGAGCCGTTATCGTTGATCCAGTACAGCGTCGCCCGACGGATGTAGCCGATCTCAGGAGCACCATAGGACTCCGGAAGGTCCAGCAGATCGAGTTCCTGCGTGGCCGGCTTGTTCGCCCTGCTCGCATTCGCCACGGGGTCGAAGCCCTGCGGCCAGAAGCCATACAAGTCGAACAGCGTGACCCGCGAGGTCAGCGCCTGCCTCGGGCCGTTCGACGTATTCACTGTCTCGTAGTTGAAGTCCAAGGACTGCGCAGAAGCGGACATCACGAAGCCGGAACCGCCCAGAAGGGCCAGTGCAGCGGCGGCAGAAAGCAACATGCGTCGCATGGGACGTACCCCCTTTTTCTCTGGCATGGATGATACGCACTTCGCGACTGCGAACAAGTGCGCAATCTGACACCGAGGTTGCATTCTATGGTTGTCGTGTGCGTGTTTTGGTTGTCCACAGTCGCCTCGGAAACCAACCAGCAAGGGTATCCATGTCTGTGTGGCACCTGCGCCTCGCCCTGACGGTGTGGCTCATTCTGTTGTTAGCTGCCGCACCATGGCCGCTCGGGAGCGCGATTCCGCTCGCTGCCATCATCTTCGCGCTGCTCAGCACGGTCACCGCCGCCGCGGCGGTTTTGCTTCCGCGTCTCCCGCAGCGGCGACCTTTTACCGCACCGGTGATGGTGGCCGGCCTGATGGTCGCAGGCGTGATTGGATGGATGATGGTCCAACTCCTGCCTGCGATCGGACCAGGGTGGGCGCATCCAGGCTGGACCTATGCGCCCGATGGCACAGGCATCGGGTCGATCTCCATTGCGCCCGATTCAGGCGTCTTTCAGCTCGTGCGCTTCATTGGCTATGTCAGCCTGTTCGTAGCCGTCGTGGCCGTAGCCACCGAGCGCAAGCTTGCCGAACTACTCTACAACTCCATGATGGTAATTATTACGCTCTACGCAATCTATGGCCTGATCGCATGGGGACTGGATTTCGAGACCGTCGCTGGCTTCGGCCCCGTGGCCTATGTAGGTGACGTCACCTCGACCTTCGTGAATCGCAACTCCTGGGCTACTTTCGCAAACCTGGGCTTGGTCCTCATCCTGGCTCGCCTCTCGCAGGACTTCGAAGAGGACCGGGGATCCACGCTGAAATCCCGTCTGATCGAGTTGTTCCAGACGATCAAGCCGATGATGCTCTTCAAGCTCGCGGCGTTCTTCATTGTCGCGACATCATCGATTCTCAGCCATTCGCGAGGTGGCTTTCTCAGCGCGGCTGTCGCCCTCCCCCTCATGCTGATCATCGTGCTGGCAGCTGTCCGCCCTCGTGCCAGTCTGATCGCGGTCAGCGTGCTGGTCGTGGCGATCGCCGGTGTCTGGATTGTCGCGGCCAGCGGCGAGGGTCTCCTTGTCCGGCTCCAGCAGTTGGACATGCAGTTCGACGAGAGCAGCGCCGGTCGCCTCGTCGCCTGGGCCATCTCCATGGAGTTGATTGCCGACCGGCCATGGCTGGGCCACGGGCTCGGATCCTTCCAGGCCGTGTTCCAGAGCAGGACCGACGAGCGGTTCACCCTGATCTACGATCTCGCCCACAACACCTATATCGAGCACATGCTGGAGATCGGCATCCCGGCGACGATCATGCTGTACGGCGCTGTCGTGATCCTGTTTGGCATGTGCGTACGCGGCGTGTTCCGCCGCAAACGGGACCGGGTGTTCCCTTTGGCCGCCGTGGGTGCAACCTTGCTGGTCGGCCTGCATGCGCTTGTCGATTTCTCCATCCAGATGCCGGCGATCGCCATGTATTATTGTGCGATCCTTGCAATGGGCTGCGCACAGGCGAACCCGTCCGAGCGCATCAAGGTCTCCAAGCAGCGCCGCAGTTCGTCCGTGCGTCCAATCGTTGCTGAAGCTCCCGAGGGCATCGTCGTCGAAGCTTGAGCCGGACAAGACTGCGGCGTCACATCAACCTTGGGAGCCTCATACGATCGGCAGAGTGAAGGTTACGTGCACTCGGGCGGTCTTGAACTGGTCATGATCGCTCGCCCGTACAGCGTGGTGCGATCAGCCAGACTGAGCAGATCTTTTCAACCGGGAGTAGTGTTTGTTCCCGGTTCCGAGACCGTGCGGTGTCTGCAACAGGGCTTGTTTCCACGCTCCACATGCCATGTCAGCGCCGCTTCACGTGCATAGTGTTGCCCAGATTGGACATCTGGGCGTTCAAGATGCAGACATTGCCTCAAATGTCGGCTTCTCGACATTTCGCCGCATGGACCTTTATCCCGTCTTGGTTGAATATGGGTGCGCCCAGGAAGATCTGGGTCCGATGCTGCCTTTGGGCAGCGCGGTCGAGGACATAATTCTAGGTACAGCATGATGGCCGACAACACAGATGATTCGCTGAATGAGGTGGTTCATGAGTGGAGAGATGAAGAGATAAGGGCTGTCGAAGCAAGGTTTCGCTACCTTCACCTATGCGAGAAGATGTCAGGTGTCGACGTCGGCCCGTTCTTGAAGGCACGTGAGGCCCAACTTGCAGCCATCGATGAACAAGCCAAAAAATTGGCAGTTGTCGCGGCGCGTGCGGCGGACGCCCTTCAGGGAGCGTTGGGTAACCGTCCACCCGATCATTGAGCAGTAGGCCTCGCCGACTGTCGGCAAAGCCGCTCGGCGGCCCGCTCGTGCGTTGATCAGGCATGTCCTTGCTGGAGAGCATCATGCCTGATCGACCTTATCCTTCCGGCCTGCGTGATACGACGTGGGCTGCACTGGAGCCACTCCTTCCTCCGCCATCGACCTGGGGCGCCCTGCAAAGTGGCCTTTGTGGATCATGGCGGAGGCCATCTTCTGCCTCGTCCGTTCTGGCTGTGCGTGGCGCATGCTGCCTCGTCACTTCCCGCCGCGTCCAATGGACACTCGCAGTTGACCTGCTGGCGCAAGGACTCCCGCTCAAGCGGATGCACGATCGGTTGCGCGAGCACTCCCGTGGGAAGGAAGGGCGAGAGCGGGAGCCTTCTGCCGCGAATGTCGATTTGCAGACAGCGCGAGCGACGGGGGCGGGGGCTGGACGGGTTTCGATGCAGGCAAGCAACGTCCGGGCGCAAGGGGCACCTCCCTGGTGGATGCGTCGGGCCTGATCCTCCTGGCCCGACGCATCCATGGTGGCCTTGCTGCGGCTGGAACTGGTCCGGGCGGATGGCGGCGATACCGGACCGTTCGCGACATGGCTGGCAAAGGAGCGCGGCTGGCGCATGGGAGTCCCGTTTCACCGCCAGCATCAGGCGTGGCGCTATGAATCGGTGGGACCACCCACAGGCTTCCACGTCCTCCTGGGAGTGCCCCGACGGGCTGCCGACGGATGATGGCTGGTCCTAATCCTCCCCCGCTTCGGTGGACACTTCTGATACGCTCCAAGGGAGCGAGGAAGGTGATCTGATGGCGAAGACGAGGCGGGCGTTCACGCCCGGGTTCAAGCGGGGGCGGCAGGGCTGTTGGAGAGCAGCGGCCGGCCGCAG
>NZ_DATAGQ010000064.1:0-18282 GCF_036263595.1 Geminicoccus sp.
CTCCTCGTCGGTCAGATCGGTCGGGTAGCGCTTGGTCTTGCGGGCGATCTGGGCCATCCGGCCACGGCTTTCTCGGGTCCACATCCCGAGCTTCCACCACAGCCGTCCGCGCGCAGCAACCCATTCTCAAACGGGCTCTGAAACTGGAAGAAAAATGTTCTCTCTATCTGTCTTGTGGTTTGATATTAGGAGGTCCGCTGCAATAAAGCATGTGCCTCTAGCATTGCCGCAGATGACGAGAGTCATGATAACTGTCGCGACTTCGTATTGAAAATGAGTGGTTGCTTCATCAGCTCTTCACCGCGCCCGACGTCAGTCCCGCCACCATGTAGCGCTTGAACACATAGTAGATCACCGCCGGCGGGATCGCGTAGATCAGGCCGGTGGTCATCAGGAGCTCCCAGGGGGAGTCGTCGGCGGCCAGGAAGTTGCCGAGTGCCACGGGCAGGGTGACGTCCGTGTCGCGGGACAGGAGCAGGAAGGCGTAGAGATATTCGTTCCAGGCGAGGAGCAGCGCGTAGACGCCGACAGCGACCAGGCTTGGCGCCATGAGCGGCAGGTAGACCAGGCGGAAGAGCTGCATGGGCGTGGCGCCATCGACGACGGCGGCCTCGTCTAGCTCGCGGGGCAGCTTGTCGGAGGCCTGCTTGAGGACCCAGATCGCATAGGGCGAGGCCAGGGTCATCATCGCCAGGATCAGCGCCCACTGGCTGTTGAGCAGGCCGTAGATGCCCATGGTCCGGTACATTGGCACGGCCAGGAAGGCGGCCGGCACGAAATAGGTGAACAGGGCCAGGTTCATCACCGTGCCGCCATAGCGGGCCTTCAGCCGGCTGATCGAGAAGGCGGCGAAGGTCGAGACGAGCAGGGTCAGCGCACCCACCATCGCGGCGACGAAGAACGAGTTCCAGAACTGCTCCCAGAAGTTGCCGAGGAAGTGGTGCTGTTCCTTGAAGACGATGATGAAGTTGTTGAAGGTCGGATCGTCCGGCCAGAGCTTGCCGGACATGGCCTGGTCCTTGGGCGAGATCGCGAACAGGAGCAGGTGGTAGATCGGCAGGATCGTCCAAAGGAAGACCGGGATGGCGATCAGCAGGAGCTTGGCGTCGGTGGCCACGCCGCGCAGGAACCAGCCGGGGCGGCGACGGGAGGCGCTCATTTGGAGAACCTCTTCATCATGATGTAGACCAGCGGCAGGACCAGCGGCATGGCGCACACGACGGTTGCGAGCGACAGGTCGATCTGGTCGAGGCGCAGGTAGCGGATGCCGAGCGTGGCCAGCACATGGGTCAGGTCGGCCGGGCCGCCGCCGGTGAGCAGGTACACGCTGTTGAAGTCGCCGAGCGTCCAGATCATCGAGAGAATGGTGCAGGTGAAGTAGAGCGTCTGGAGCGACGGCCAGGTGACGTAGCGGAACTTGTGCCAGCCACTGGCGCCATCGACCGAGGCTGCCTCGTAGAGGTCATTGGAGATAGCGAGCCTGCCGGTCAGCATCATCAGCGTCCAGAACGGCAGCGACTTCCAGATATGGACGAGCATGGCCATGGTGAGGCCCAGCCATGGCTCGTTCAGCCAGTTCGGCCCGTCCTCGAAGGTCCAGCGGAACCAGAGCTGGTTGATCAGCCCCCATTCGGGATTGAGCATGAAGCGGACCGACAGGATGGTCGGGATCGCCGGGACCGCCCAGGGCAGGATGAACAGGACGGAGAGCCAGCGCACCCACCAGCGGTCGTGCAGGAAGAAGCCCGAGAGGAACAGGGCCAGCAGCATCTTCACGTTGATGGCGACGACCAGGAACACCAGCGTGTTGACGATGGCGCGCAGGAAGATCGGGTCGTCGAACAGGCGCACATAGCTGGACGGGTGCCGGGCCAGCCAGAAGCCGTAGAGGACGGGATAGAGGACGAAGGCCAGGAACACGAAGACATAAGGGAGCAACAGGATCAGCCCCCAGGTCTCCACGGCGGACCAGGGACGCCGGACCTTCGCTTGAGGTACGACGTGGTCCGTCCGGACGGCTGCTGCCGACATGGTTCGCCTCCGATCCCGTTGCACTCGTTGTATAGTTGAACCTACGCCTCCCGGCGCGTTCCGTCATGGCCGAGCGTGCCGGCCATGACGGTGCAGGGCCGACTTACGTGCCGGCGACTTCCTTGATGCGCGCGATCATCTCGTCGACCGCGTCCTCGACCGAGACGTTCTCGTTGACCACGCGGTTCATCGCCTTGGCCCAGACGTTCTCGTTGTTGAGCGTGGTGAACTTCCAGTTCTTGGTGAACTCGAAGGTGACCGTGCCCGCCTTGAACTGGTCGTAGACCGACTTGCGGTGCGGGTCCTCCTGCCAGAACGGGCTTTCCATGCCTTCCTTGGTGACCGGGAACCAGCGGCCGAGCGAGCCTTCGACATAGGGCTGCAGGTTCTCGGGCTGCATCAGGAACGCCAGGAATTCCTTGGCGCGTTCCTTGTTGCGCGACTGCTGGAAGATCACGCCGGTCTTCACCGCGGAGCGATAGACCATCGGCGAGCCGTCCGGCTTGTTCGGGAAGCCGCGGGTGCGGATCAGCTCGTAGTAGTTCTTCTTGGCGAGGTCGCGCTCGTCCTCGGTCAGCGCCGGGTTGGTCATGTCGTCATACCACTTGCCCGCGATCGAGATCGTGGCGTTGTGGGTGAGCATGGTCGTCTTGTTGTGGAAGGCGACGTTGTTGTCCGGGTCCTTCCAGGAGGTGGCCGACGGCGCGGTGCAGCCCTCGGTATAGGGCATGGTGTAGTCGGTGAGGGCACCCACCAGGCCTTCCTTCACGCTCGGATCGTCGACCAGCAGCTTGCCCTCGTCGTCGACCAGCTTGACGTTGTAGGCGTCCGCGAAGGTCAGGAAGGAGAAGAAGCTGTCGGTAGAATCCACGCCCATGGGCTGGCCGATGCCGAAGGCGCGCTGGCCGGTGGCGCTGCGATAGCCCTTCTGGGCATCGTTGCACCAGAAGTTCCAGAACCCTTCCCAGTCTTCCGGAACAGCGCTTTCTTCGAAGCCGGCTTCTTTGAGCATATCGATCCAGTATTCGATATGCATGGTCTGCCGCTTGAGCGGGAAGGAGTAGTAGGCCCGCTCCTTGGTGGTGTCGTTGTAGAGATAGGTGGTGGAGAGCGTATTCTCGTCGAAGTGGTCCTTCATCGGCTCGAGGACCCCGGTGAGATCCTCCAGCCGGTTCTCGAAGGCCCACTTGGCGCCGACCTGAAAGTCATAGGTGTCGGAATAGGCGATGTCCGGCGGGGTGCCGCTGTCCAGCGCCGCCACCGTCTTCGGGATCATGTCCTGTACGGCGTACTGGGACAATTCCACCGTGACGCCGGTCTTCTCCTCGAAGCCCTTGATCGCCTTGTAGAGCGCCTCGTCCTCGGAGCGATAGAAGCCCTTCACCCACCAGACCGTGAGCGTTTCCGCAGACCAGGCCGGCATGCTGGTAGCGCCGACCATGACGGCCACGCCGGCCAGCAACGCCTTCTTCAGCACCAGTCTTCTCATCTCGACGCCTCCCTTCTGATGCGCGACCAGGATCGTGCCTCGCCGCCAAACTGATATATCAGCCAGTCAGCCATAGCCGACATACCGACGCAATCCGAGAACATCCGTGAAACGGTTCAGGTACCCTCGGATTCTCAAATCCGCTGCCATGTTCCATAGGCTGGCTGCGGACCCATCGGGTCAAGCCTTCTTGCGGCGTGAGAGGAGCGCCGGGACCACCACGACCAGGACGGCCAGGGCCAGGATGACGAGCGTGAGCGGCCGGCTCAGCGCATCCACGAGGCTACCCTGCGAGATCGAGAGCGCCCGGCGCAACTGCTCCTCCGCCATTGGGCCAAGGATCAGGCCGATGATGCAGGGGGCCACGGGAATGTCGAAGCGGCGCATGATCCAGCCGACCAGGCCGAACAGCAGCAGCAGAACCAGGTCGGTCACGGAGCGGTTCAGGCTGTAGACGCCCAGCGTGCTGAACACGAGGATCCCGCCATAGAGGAAGTGCTGCGGGATGGTGAGGAGCCGGACCCACAGGCCCACCAGCGGCAGGTTGAGGACCAGCAGGGCCAGGTTGCCGATATAAAGGCTGGCGATCAGGCTCCAGACGAGGTCGGCGTTGGTCAGGAACAGGAGCGGTCCCGGCTGCAGGCCATATTCCTGGAAGGCGGCCAGCATGATGGCGGCGGTGGCCGAGGTCGGCAGGCCCAGGGTCAGGAGCGGCACCAGCACGCCGGCCACGGCGGCGTTGTTGGCCGCTTCCGGGCCGGCCACGCCCTCGATCGCACCGTGGCCGAACTCCTCCGGGCGGGAGCTGAGCTTCTTTTCCAGCGTGTAGGACACGAAGGTCGGGATCTCGGTGCCGCCGGCCGGGAGCGCGCCGAACGGAAAGCCGATGAAGGTGCCGCGCAGCCAGGGCTTCCAGGAGCGGCGCCACTCGTCCCGGGTCATCCAGAGCGAGCCACGGACCGCCTCGACTTCCTGGATGCGCATCGACGGCTGGGAGGCGACCCAGAGCGCTTCGCCCACCGCGAACAGGCCGACCGCCACCACCACGATCGAGATGCCGTCCAGCAGGGTGGGAAAGCCCATGGTGAAGCGCGACTGGCCGGTCAGGCTGTCGATGCCGACGACGCCGGCGGTGATGCCGAGAAACAGGGACCAGACGCCGCGTGCCGGCGACGTGCCGAGCATGGAGGAGACGGCCGCGAAGGCGAACACGGCGATCGCGAAATACTCGGCCGGGCCGAAGGCGATCGCCATGCGGGCGATCGCGGGGGCCAGGAAGGTCAGGAGCAGCGTGCCGACCGTGCCGGCCACGAACGAGCCGATGGCCGCCGTGGCCAGTGCCGCCGCGCCGCGTCCCGCCTTGGCCATCCGGTAGCCTTCCACCGCGGTCACGATCGAGCCGCTCTCGCCGGGCGTGTTGAGCAGGATGGAGGTGGTGGAGGAGCCGTACATGGCGCCGTAGTAGAGCCCGGCGAACATGATGAAGGCGCCGGTGGCGTCCAGATAGGCGGTGACGGGCAGGAGCAGCGCGATGGTCAGCGCCGGACCGATGCCCGGCAGGATGCCGACCGCCGTGCCCAGGATCGTGCCGAGCAGGCACCAGCCGATATTGGTCAGGGTGAGCGCCTGGGCGAAGCCATTCAGCAGCTGGTCCAAGGCACCCATCAGATCACTCCGCCCGGCAGCAAGGTGGGCAGGGCCAGGCCCAGCCCGTAGCCCAGTACCACCCGCGTCACGAGGGCTACCGCGAACGCGATCGCCAGGTTGAGCAGCCAGCGCTGGTCACGGAAGGCGAGGGTGACCGCGAAGAACAGGACGGTCGAGGCGATCACGAAGCCGGCCGTTTCCAGCAGCACCATGTGCGCCACGAGGCCGCCGATGATGGCGGCGAACGCCACCGGGTCCGAGCGCTCGCCGCTGCCGTGGACATGGCGGATCTGCCAGCCTTGCACGGCAAGCCAGAGCCCGCTGCCGATCAGGCCGGCGGCGGCAATGGCCGGGAACAGCCGCACGCCCACGCCCGCGTAGGACGCAGCACCAGGCAGATTGGCCGTGCCCACGGCCACGACCAGGCCCAGCACGAGCGTCGCCAGGCCGAGGGCCATGAAGCCCCGGCCACCGACGTGGACGTCGCTCTCCATCGGGATCGACCTTTCGCTACTTCACCAGGCCGATCGACTTCAAAATGGCCGTCACCCTCGTGTCTTCCTCGGCAAGGAAGGACGCAAACGCGTCGCCGGACAGATAGGCGTCCGACCAGCCCTTGCTCTTGAGCGTTTCCTGCCAGGTCTCGCTCTTGACCGTCTCGTCGACCAGCTGGACCAGCGCCTGCTTCTGCGCGTCGTCGATGCCGGGCGGTGCCATGATGGCGCGCCAGTTGACGAGGTCCAGGTCCACCCCGGCCTCCCGCAGCGTCGGCGCGTCCAGGCCCTCCAGGCGTTCAGGCGAGGAGATGGCGAGCGGCCGCAGCGTCCCGGCCTGGATCTGGCCGACCCACTCGCTCAGGCCGGAGATGCCGGCCGCGACATGGCCGCCCATGACGGCCGCCAGGGCCTCGCCGCCGCCGGAAAAGGGCACATAGTTGACCTGGGCCGGGTCGACACCCGCTCCCTGCGCGATCAGGCCGGCCAGGATATGGTCGGTGCCACCGGCCGAGCCGCCGCCCCAGGCGACCCCGCCCGGGTTCTCCTTGAGCGCCGCCAGCAGGTCGTCCAGCGTCTGGAACTCGGACGAGGCCGGCACCACGACCACTTCGTACTCGCCGGTAAGCCGCGCGATCGGCGTCACCTGATCGAGCTTGACCGGCGCATTGTTGGTCAGGATGGCGCCCAGCATGACCAGACCGCCCACGATCATCGAATCGCCCTGGCCGCGCTCGCGCTCGACGAACTGGGCAAGCCCGATCGTGCCGCCGGCACCGGGGATGTTCTCGACCGTCACGGCGCCGACCTTGCCGCCCTTCTGGATCGCCGACTGCAGGGCCCTGGCCGTCTGGTCCCAGCCGCCACCCGGGCCGGCCGGTGCTATCAGCGTGAGCGTGTCCATCTGCTGGGCACGGGCGGTGCCGACGAGACAGGTGGTCACCAGCATCAATGCTGCGAGCGTCGTCCGACGCATCATACGCACCGTCATCTTGGCGCCTCCCGAGGCCTAGTTGTTCACAACAGGCGTTGAACATGTTCGCCAGACGGAGGTCGTGCAAGTGGTGTCATCGCCGAAGGCCGCTACAGGCTAAGCCATGGCGAGCTTGAAGAATTTCTTGTCGCGGCCGGACGGGACAGTGGCAGCCATTTGTTGCGGTGCGGCAGAGGCGAGCCTAGGTTCCGCGCCGAATCGTCAGCCCCGACTTGTCGAATGGAAGAGGACGCTTCGCTGATGAAGCCGATCGATCGCCCGCAACGCCCCTTCTTCGGCTCCGGCCCGACCGCCAAGAGACCCGGCTGGTCACTGTCGGCGCTGGAAGGTGCCATGCTTGGTCGATCTCACCGGGATTCGGTCGCGAAGGCACGGATCAACGACGTGATCGTGCGGTCCCGCAAGCTGCTGGGCATCCCGGACGACTATCGCCTGGGGATCCTGCCAGCCTCCGATACCGGCGCCTTCGAGGCAGCCATGTGGTCGATGCTGGGTGCCCGCGGCACCGATCTGCTCGCGTGGGAGAGCTTCGGCAAGGAGTGGGTGACCGACGCCACCAAGCAGTTGAAGCTGAAGGACGTGCGCACGCATGGCGCCGACTATGGCGCGCTGCCCGACCTGGGCGCGGTCGATTTCGCCCGTGACGTGGTGTTCACCTGGAACGGCACGACCTCCGGCGTCCGCGTGCCCGACGGCACCTGGATCGCGGATGACCGCGAAGGGCTGACCTTGTGCGACGCCACCTCGGCGGTGTTCGCCATGGACCTGCCCTGGTCCAAGCTCGATGTCGCTACCTGGTCCTGGCAGAAGGTGCTGGGTGGCGAGGCGCAGCACGGCATGCTGGCCCTTTCGCCGCGGGCGGTGGCACGGCTGGAAAGCTACCAGCCGTCATGGCCGCTGCCGAAGATCTTCCGGCTGACCAAGGGCGGCAAGCTGATCGAGGGCATCTTCAAGGGCGAGACGATCAACACCCCCTCCATGCTCGCGGTCGAGGACGCGCTGGATGGGCTGACCTGGGCAGAACAGGTGGGCGGGCTGAAGGGCCTGATCGCGCGCTCGGAAGCCAATCTCGAAGCGATCGCCGGCTGGGTCGAGGAGACGGCCTGGGTTGACTTCCTGGCTGCCGATCCCGCGACCCGCTCCTGCACCTCGATCTGCCTGAAGATCGCCGATTTGACGGTGGCGTCGTTCACGGACGAGGACCAGCAGAAGTTCGTGAAGGACATGGCCTCGCTGCTGGCCAAGGAGAAGGTCGCCTTCGACATCGCCGGCTACCGCGATGCACCGCCCGGCCTGCGCATCTGGGGTGGTGCCACGGTGGATGTCGAGGACATGCGGGCACTGCTGCCCTGGCTGACCTGGGCCTTCACCGAGATCCGATCGCGCGTCGACGTCGACGCGTCCTGAGGGACCGTCCGTTCTTCCGTCCTCCTGTTTCTCTCGTGCCGGGAAAGGCTTTGGCATGCCCAAGGTTCTGATTGCCGACAAACTCAGCCCCGCCGCCATCGAGATCTTCCAGCGCCGCGGCGTGGAAGCGGATGTGAAGGTAGGCCTCTCCAAGGACGAACTCCTGGCCGTCATCGGCGAGTATGACGGCCTGGCCATCCGTTCCGCCACGAAGGTCACCGCCGAGGTGCTCAAGGCAGCACCCAACCTGAAGGTGGTCGGACGGGCCGGGATCGGCGTCGACAATGTCGATGTCGATGCGGCGACCGCGGCCGGCGTGGTCGTGATGAACACGCCGTTCGGCAACGCCACCACGACCGCCGAGCATGCCATCTCCCTGATGATGGCGCTGGCGCGCGACATCCCGGCGGCGGACCGATCCACCCGGGCCGGCAAGTGGGAGAAGTCTCGCTTCATGGGCGTGGAGCTTACCGGCAAGACGCTGGGCATCGTCGGCTGCGGCAATATCGGCTCGATCGTGGCCGACCGGGCGCGCGGCCTGCGGATGAAGGTGGTGGGCTTCGACCCGTTCCTGTCGGATGCGCGCGCGCAGGAGCTGGGCATCGAGAAGGTGACGCTGGAAGAGCTCTGCCAGCGCGCCGACGTCATCACCATGCACACGCCGCTGACCGAGCACACCCGCAACCTGTTTTCCCGCGAGCGCCTCCTGTCCTGCAGGAAGGGGGTGCGCATCGTGAACTGCGCCCGCGGCGGCCTGATCGACGAGCAGGCGCTGCACGACCTGATCGTGGATGGCCATGTCGCTGGCGCCGCGCTCGACGTGTTCGCGGTGGAGCCGGCCAAGGAAAGCCCGCTGTTCCGCCTGGAGCAGGTGGTGGTGACCCCGCATCTGGGTGCCAGCACCAGCGAGGCGCAGGAGAACGTGGCGCTGCAGATCGCGGAGCAGATCTCCGACTACCTGCTGGATGGCGCCATCATCAACGCGCTGAACATGCCGAGCGTGTCGGCGGAGGATGCGCCGAGGCTCAAGCCCTACATGACCCTGGCCGAGCAGCTGGGATCCTTTGCGGGCCAGCTCACGGAAACGGGGCTGTCCGGCGCTACCGTGACCTTCGCGGGCCAGGCTTCCACGCTCAACACCAAGCCGCTCACCCAGCTGATCCTCAAGGGCCTGCTGGCGCCGTTCGCCGCCTCGGTGAACATGGTCAACGCGCCGGCGATCGCGAAGTCGCGCGGCATCCAGCTCACCACCGTCAGCCACGAGCATGTGGACGGCTACCAGACGCTGATCACGCTGGAAGTGGTCACGGAGAAGGGGCCGCGGACGGTGTCCGGCACCCTGTTCCAGGGCGTGAAGCCGCGGCTGGTGGAGATCCGCGGCATCCCGATCGACGCCGAGCTGGCGGGCGACGTGCTCTATGTGCGCAATCACGACAAGCCCGGCTTCATCGGCGCGCTGGGCCAACTGCTCGGCGAGGCGCAGGTCAACATCGCGACCTTCCATCTCGGCCGCGACAAGCCGGGCGGGGATGCGATCGCCCTGGTCTCGATCGACCAGCCGGTGCCGGCCTTGGTGCTGGAGCGGATCCGGGCACTGCCGCACGTGATCCAGGCAAAGCAGCTCCGCTTCTGAGCGGAGTCGGCGGGTCAGGGCAGGGAGAAGACGATCGAGGTGGCCGTACCCTCGGCCCCGCTGGTCTGCGCGATACGGCCGCGGATCTGGCGGGCCAGGGCCTGGATCAGGCGGAGCCCGGAGCCCCTGGGCCTGGACGGATCCATCCCGATCCCGTTATCGGCCACCCGCAGCTGCACCTGCCGGTTTCCGGGCCCGCTGGTCAGGTCGATCCGGATGGCGCCGCCCTCCTGGCCGAAGGCGTGCTTGACGCTGTTGGTGACGAGCTCGTTGACGATCAGGCCCAAGGCGACGGCCTGCTCGATCGGCACGCTCAACTCGTCGGCCTGAACCTCGACGGTGACGGTTTCCAGCGGCTTCAGGATGCTGGTGGTGAGCGCCCTCAGGTAGGTCGGCAGGTTCACCGTCGCCCCCTCCTGCGAGGGTGCGAGCTGATCATGCGCCAGCGACATCGCCATGATGCCGTCCGCGACCTTGTCGAGGATGGCCCGGCTGTTGTCGCTCTGCAGCCGCATGGACTGGAAGGAGACCATCGAGAGGATGGTCTGGAAGTTGTTCTTCACCCGGTGCTGCATCTCGTGCAGCAGGATCTGGTGACGGCGCGCCTCCATCGCCGCGAGCGCGATGGCCTGCTCGTGTGCCAGGTCGACCTGCTCGCGGCGGATCGCCGATGCGATCATCGAAGCGACCGTGAGCATGAAGTCGAGCGTGTCGATGCTGAAGTCGCGCTGCACGCTGCTGTCGATTTCCAGCACGCCCCAGGCCGCGCCGTCGATCTGGATCGGCACGTTCAAGAGGGACTTGATGCCGTGCTCGACCAGAACGGGCGAGATCCGGAACTCTCCAGGTTCGTCCACATGGCTGATGGAGACCGGCTGGCCGGTCTGGAAGGCTCGGCCCGGCGGTGACGACAGGTCGGAGCTGAAAGTCACGTGGCCGACCATGCCGGGCCGCCAGCCGATCCCGGCCACGGCCAGCAGGTCGCCGAACTCCGGCCGGTAACGCATGATCTTCACGTGGTCGATCTCGACGCCAAGCGCGACCTGGTTCACGACGCTGTCCAGGAGGCTTTCGGAAGGGAGCTTCTGGGCGGTCAGATGGGCCAGCTCGACCAGTACCTGCTGGTGACGCCGCAGCTTGTCGAGATCGTTCGCTCGGGTCACCACCGTTCCTTCTACCGTCCTCCAGGAGGCGACTGTGCATCCAAACCCGCTGCGCGCTGGAAGGTTTCGCAGGCGGGCGACAGCCTCTAGGTTCCCCCAGAGGTGGCCGGCCGAAGGCGCTGCCGCGGCAAGGGGGGAACGGGCATGAACGACGACCGTGTGCTGGCGGAGGGCCTGCGCTTTCCGGAGGGACCGGTGGTGCTGCCGGACGGGTCGGTGGTGCTGGTGGAGATCGCCGCCAGCAAGATCACGAAGATTGCGACCGACGGCACCTGCGCGGACCTGGTGCGCGACTGCGCCGGCCCGAACGGCCTGGCAATGGGACTTGGCGGCCTGCTCTACCTCTGCAACAATGGTGGGTTTCTGTGGAAGGAGGATGACGGCATCCTCCACACCGCCGGGCAGGCGCCGGACTACGCAGGCGGCCGGATCGAGACGGTGGACCCGCGCACCGGTGAGTTGCGCCTGCTCTACGACCGTTGCGGCGAGCATCGCCTTTGCGGGCCCAACGACATCGTGTTCGACATGCCGGGCTGCGGCTGGGACCAGGGCTTCTGGTTCAGCGACCTCGGCAAGAGCCGGGCGCGCGACCGCGACCATGGCGGCGTCTACTGGGCGGCCCCGGACGGGAGCCGGATCATCGAGGCGGCTCATCCGGTGGCAGGCGGGGCGAACGGGATCGGGCTCTCCCCGGACGGGCGGACGCTCTATATAGCCGAGACCGAAACGGCACGGCTATGGGCCTGGGACGTGCTGGGGCCGGGCGAGCTGCGCAAGGACAAGTGGCCGAGCCCCCATGGCGGGCGCCTCCTCTGCACCTTGCCCGGCTATGCGCGCTTCGACAGCCTGGCGGTCACGGCGGCCGGCAATATCTGCGTGGCGACGCTGGTGACCGGCGAGATCACCACGATTGCGCCGGACGGCCGGATCCTGGATCGCCGCAAGTTCCCGGACCCGTGGGTGACCAATATCTGCTTCAGCGGCGAGGACATGCGGACCGCGCACGTCACCCTGTCCGGCACCGGCAAGCTGGTCGAGACGCGCTGGCCGGAGCCGGGGCTGAGGCTGGCCTACAACTGACGGGCGCGGGCTTCCTTGTTCGGGAACAGGAACTCGCGGCCGACCTTCACGCGATACTCGCCGTCATAGGAGATGATGTCGGCCGTGGCATAGGTCTCGGTCCACTGGTCGGGCAGATAGGAGCCGGTGCCGACCACGTCGATGGGTGCCCGCACCGAGGCCATCAGCTTGCATTTCTGCGGGCTGAAGCCCGAAGACGCGATGATCTTGACGCGGGGAAAGCCGGCATTGTCGAGGCTTTCCCGCACGTACCAGATCGCGGCGGCCGAGACGCCGGTGCCCGTCAGCCAGCGCAACTCCTGCTCGGTGCGATAGGTGCGGATGGCGTCCGGCACGTGCTTTTCCAGCACGGCATAGGACGAGGCGGTGTCCAGCCCCTCCACATAGCGCCCGCCATGCGTATCCAGCCGGATCGACAGGTCGCCGCCATGGGCGAGTTCCGGGAAGCGGTTGCATACGGCCAGGGCGTCGGTGATCTCCAGGCCGAAATAGTCGACCAGCACGGTCAGCGGCAGTTCCGGGTAGGTCTCGCGGAACATCTCGGCCGCGCGCAGCGTGCTGCCGGCATAGCCGATCAGGGCATGGGGCATGGTGCCCATGGCCTTGGCCTTGCCGAAGAAATGCGCGGTGGCTTCCACGGATGTCCCGGTGAAGCCGACCGCACCCGCCCGACGCTTGGCCTCGGCGGAGCCCACCGAGGCGGCATAGGACATCATCTCCGCCATCTCGGCACCCGCGCAGTGACGCGCGTCCATGGCAAGGAAGCCTACCCTGGGTAGGTCCGTGCACATGTTGTAGGCGTTGAAGGCGGCCACGCAGCAGGGACCCAGGCGCTGCAGGAGGATCGTCTCCAGGTCCACCAAGCCCGCCAGCGAGCCGGTCAGGTACATCATCGGCTCGCCGGCACCGACCCAGTCGCCTTCCTTGAAGCGCGGGTCGATCTGGATCCCGACGCCCCGGTCGGCGAGGACGCGGTTCAGCCAGTCCAGGGCCATGCGCGGGGCGAACAGCACCGGTCGCCGCATGAACACCGCATAGGTGACCTGGCAGTCCCCGAACCGCTCCACCACCGCCTTGGTGCGCAGGAAGTACTTGTCGGTATACCGGGCGACATTCCCGTTGCTGGGTCCGGACATGGTGTTCGCTGGCTCGCAAAGAGGAGGAAGATGGTGTCGTCCGGCAACTGCCCAGGTCAAGCCCGGGATCAGCTCGCCACGCGAAGCAGCTCGCGCTCCTCCTTCAACGCACTCGCCATCAGGAAGGCGAGCTCGAGGGCCTGCTGAGCGTTCAGGCGCGGATCGCAATAGGTGTGGTAGCGGTCGGACAGGCCGGCTTCGGTGATCGCCTGGGCGCCGCCCAGGCACTCGGTCACGTCCTGGCCCGTCATCTCCAGGTGCACGCCGCCGGCATGGGTCCCCTCCGCCTTGTGGATGGCGAAGAAGTTGCGGACCTCGGTCAGGATCCGGTCGAACGGCCGGGTCTTGTAGCCGGACGCGGCCTTGATCGTGTTGCCGTGCATGGGATCGCAGGCCCACACCACCTTGCGGCCCTCGCGCTGGATGGCGCGGATGAGCGGCGGCAGGTGCCGGTCGACCTTGTCGTGGCCCATGCGGGCGATCAGCGTGAGCCGGCCCGGCCGGTTCTCGGGGTTCAGGACATCGCACAGGCGCAGCAGGTCCTCGACCGAGGTCGTGGGGCCGCACTTCAGCCCGAGCGGGTTGGCGATGCCACGGCAGAACTCGATATGCGCGCCGTCCAGCTGGCGGGTGCGATCGCCGATCCAGACCAGATGGGCCGATGTGTCGTACCAGCGGCCGCTGGTGCTATCGACGCGGGTCATGGCCTGCTCGTAGCCGAGCAGCAGGGCTTCGTGGCTCGTATAGAAGCTGGTGCGCAGGATCTCGGGATTGTTGGTATCCGTGATCCCGCAGGCGCGCATGAAGGCCAGCGATTCGGTGATCCGGTTCGCCATGTCCTCGTACTGGGCGCCCTCGGGACTGTTGCCGACGAAGCCCAGGTTCCAGGCATGGACCCGGTCGAGCGAGGCATAGCCGCCCTGGGTGAAGGCGCGCAGCAGGTTGAGCGTGGCGGCCGCCTGCGAATAGGCCTGCAGCTGGCGCCTGGGATCGGGCACGCGCTGTTCACTCTCGAAGGACAGGCCGTTCACGATGTCGCCGCGATAGGCGGGCAGGGTGACGCCATCGACGGTCTCGTCAGGGGCCGACCGGGGCTTGGCAAACTGCCCGGCGATGCGGCCGAGCTTCACGACCGGCAGGCCGGAGCCGAAGGTCAGCACGACGGCCATCTGCAGGATCACGCGCAGCGTGTCGCGGATCTTGTCGGCGGTGAAATCAGCAAAGGCTTCCGCGCAGTCGCCGCCCTGGAGCAGGAATGCCTGGCCCTCGGCGACCTCGCCCAGCTTCTGGGTGAGTTCGCGGGCCTCGCCGGCGAAGACGAGGGGAGGATATCCCGCCAGCGTCGATTCCACTTCGGCCAGCACGCCCGAATCCGGATAGCTCGGCATCTGCTGGGCCGGCTTCGACCGCCAGCTGTCGGGCGTCCAGGTGGTGACCATGAAAATTCTCCTCGCCCCGTCGATCGCGTCAGTCCTGGACCGGCTGATACATGGTAACCAATTCTTCCGCCGCCGTCGGATGGACTGCAACCGTATCGTCGAAATCGGCCTTGGTTGCACCTGCCGTCATCGCGGCCGCGACCATCTGGATGATTTCCGGCGTGTCGGGCCCGACCAGATGACAGCCCAGGACCTTGTCGGTGTGTTTGTCCACGACGAGCTTCATGAAGGTGCGGTGGGCGTGCTGGCCCATCGTGGTGCGCATCGGCCGGAAATTGGCCTTGAAGATCAGGACGTCATGGCCTTCGGCGCGGGCCCGCACCTCGGTCATGCCGCAGGCGGCCGCCTCGGGCGACGAGAAGATCGCCGTCGCGATGGTGTCGTAGCGGACCCGCTGGATGCGATTGTTGAAGAAGCGCTCGGCGACGGCGCGGCCCTCGGCGATGGCGACCGGGGTCAGGTCGTGCTGGCCGCTGTCTAGCCCGTGTCCGGCATGGTCCGAGCAATCGCCGACCGCAAGCAGGCCCGGCACGTTGCTGGTATAGGTCTCGTCGACGAGGATGGCACCTTCATAGTCCATCTCGATGCCCAGCGCTTCCAGGCCGATGCCGCTCGTCCGGGGCTGGGGCCGCCGCCCGGTGGCATAAAGAACGAGGTCCGCCGTGACCGATCGCTCCAGCCCGTGCAGCACGAGGCCGTCCGCCGTCCGCTCGATCGAGGTGACCACGCTGCGCGGCATGATCTCCACGCCGGATTCCGCGATCTGCTGGTTCAGTTGGTGGCGCAGGTCCTCGTCGAACCCGCGCAGCGGCGCGTCGCCGCGCAGGATCAGCGTCGTCTTGGCCCCGAAGCCGTGGAAGACGCATCCAAGCTCGACGCCGATATAGCCGGCGCCGATCACCGCGACGCGCCCGGGCCGGTCGTAGACATCCTCCAGCACATGGTCGGAAGTGACGACATGCTCGATGCCCGGCAGGTCCGGCACATAAGGGGTGCCACCGGTCGCGATCATGACCCGGCGCGTGCGGAACCGCTCCTGGCCGGCCTCAACCACGAAATCCTCGCCGTCGCGGCCTGCGACCCGCGCCCGTGCCTTGACGACCCGCACCCCGGACCGATCGAGCAGGCCCTGATAGATGTCTTCGAGCCGCGCGATCTCGCGGTTGCGGGCCTCCAGGAAGAACCGGAAGTCGTGGCGGACCTCGCCGAACGACCAGCCCATGTCGCGGGCGACATCGAGCTCGTGCGGCACGCCGGCACCGTAATGCATGAGCTTCTTCGGCACGCAGCCGCGGATGACGCAGGTCCCGCCGAGACGGGAGTCCTCCGCGAGCGCGACCTTCGCTCCGTAGGAAGCGGCGCGGCGGGCGCAGGCGACACCGCCTGACCCGCCACCGATCACGAACAGGTCAAGCCGGTCTATCACGTCGGTCGCCTGGGGTCAGGGGGTCACGCCGATGCCACCCAGGCTGACATATTTCAGCTCCAGATAGTCGTCGACGCCGTACTTGCTGCCCTCGCGGCCGAGGCCGGACTGCTTCACGCCGCCGAACGGCGCTACCTCGGTCGCGATGACGCCGTCATTCACGCCGAGCAGGCCGACTTCGAGCGCCTCGGCGACACGGAACACGCGGCCGAGGTCGCGAGCGTAGAAGTAGCCGGCCAAGCCGTAGTCGCTGTCGTTGGCCATGGCGATCACTTCCTCTTCGGTTTCGAAGCGGAAGAGCGGGGCGACCGGGCCGAAGGTCTCCTCGCGGGCGATCTGCATGTCCATATTGCAGGCGGAGAGCACGGTCGGCTCGAAGAACAGGCCGCCCAGCTGGTGGCGCTCGCCGCCGGCCAGGATCGAGGCGCCCTTGGCCACGGCGTCCTTCACGTGCTCCTCGGCCTTTTCCAGCGCGGACGGCTCGATGAGCGGGCCCATCTGGGTGCCGTCCTCCATGCCGTTGCCGACCTTCAGCGCGCCTGCGGCCATCGCGAACTTCTTCGCGAACTCGTCATACACGCCGCTCTGCACGTAGATGCGGTTGGTGCACACGCAGGTCTGGCCGGCGTTGCGGAACTTGCAGGCGAGCGCACCCTGGACGGCCGAATCGATGTCGGCATCGTCGAACACGATGAACGGCGCGTGGCCGCCCAGCTCCATGCTGACCTTCTTCACCGTGTCGGCGCACTGCTTGAGCAGGATCTTGCCGACCTCGGTGGAGCCGGTGAAGGACAGCTTGCGCACCTTCTTGTTGGAGGTCAGCTCACCCGCGATGGCACGCGCACCGCCGGTGATGACGTTGAACACGCCTGGCGGGAAGCCGGCGCGCTCGGCGAGCTCGGCCAGGGCCAGGGCGGAGAAGGGGGTATAGGTGGCGGGCTTGATCACGACCGTGCAGCCGACCGCGAGGCCGGGTGCGGACTTGCGGGTGATCATCGCGTTCGGGAAGTTCCAGGGCGTGATCATGCCGCACACGCCGACCGGCTGCTTCATGACCAGGATCCGGCGGGACGCGATCGTCTGCGGGACGACGTCGCCATAGATGCGCTTGGCTTCCTCGGCGAACCATTCGAGGAAGGAGGCACCATAGGCGATCTCGCCACGGCTCTCGGTGAGCGACTTGCCCTGCTCGCGGGTCATGATGATGGCGAGGTCTTCCTGGTTCGCCATGAGCAGGTCGAACCACTTGCGCAGGATGATGCTGCGCTCCTTGCCGGTCTTCTGCTTCCAGGTCTTGAAGGCTTCGTCGGCGGCCTCGACGGCACGGCGGGTTTCCGCCTCGCCGAGATCAGGAATGGTGCCGAGCTGCTCGCCGGTGGCAGGGTCGGTGACCGGGATGGTCTTGCCGCTGTCGGCTCCGATCCACTTTCCGTTGACGTAGGCCTGTTCCTTGAAGAGCGACGGATCGCGCAACAGGTTACGGATGTCCTTGAGCGCAGTTGCCATCTCGTCTCGAGCTCCCAAAGCCGCCTGAAGCGTCATTCTATTGAGCGTCCCGCTCGCCGGGGCGCAGGAAAGGGTGCGCGTCGACCGGCGACGCGGCTTTCAGGATATAGGGACGACCCGTGCGCGGTAAAGGCGACGCGCGGGCGCTTTCTTGGTCAGTCGGCCTTGCGGATCTGATCGTAGACGAAGCCCGAGGTGGCCCCGGCCGCGGCGCCAAGGCCGACCGAGCCCAGCCAGTTGCCGCCGAACAGGCCGATCACGGCGCCGGAGGCGGCGCCCGCGGCAGCGCCGGCCGCTGTCGACTTGCCAGTCTGCCGGTCGACCGCACAGCCGGCGAGGCCGGTTGCCAGGATCGCGATCAGGGCCAGACGGTGCATCATGACTTCCCACACGGCCAGATGGACGAGGCGGCGCGCCAGAAACCGTCCACCGCGCTCTCGCTGCCCGTCTGCGGGTTGGCCTGGCCATAGGCTACGATCGCGCGGCGGATCTCGTCCAGGCTCGGGATCGGGTCGGCGCAGGCCCATTGCGGGATCCTCTTCGCCTGCACCAGGGTCAGATAGAGGCTGCCATTGCCGACCAGCCAGCCGCGGCAGAACTGCGCTGCCTGCTCGTCGGAAGAGGCGCATACCTTCACCACGTCGCTGAAGGTCCGCATCTGGTAGGTATCGAGGTCGACGGGCTGGGCCAGCGCTGCTGCGCCGGTCGCCATCCATATCGCTGCTGCAGCCGTCGTGATGCGCATGTCGGTTCGTCCCTGTCCGCCCGAGCGGGCCATATAGGGCGCAACCGTCTTCGGGTCGCCACGTTCCGGACGTGGCTCCGTCCGGAACGTGG
>NZ_DATAGQ010000065.1:0-5723 GCF_036263595.1 Geminicoccus sp.
GGGAGGCACATGGTGATGCAGAGTTCGGATCTTTCGCACATTGCGCAACTTGCACAGCTCTTCTCTGCAGTATTCCTTGATGTG
Organism: Geminicoccus sp.; assembly: GCF_036263595.1. NCBI lineage: Bacteria > Pseudomonadati > Pseudomonadota > Alphaproteobacteria > Geminicoccales > Geminicoccaceae > Geminicoccus > Geminicoccus sp. The sequence goes on from NZ_DATAGQ010000065.1 coordinate 85, forward strand.
CTTCGGAATGAAGCCAGACTTGAGCCAGACGCTCATGTTGAATGCGGCTTCGAACCGGTCCCTGCTGTATGCCATGAAGATGGACATCGCCGAGCGATCCTCCTCCATCATCAACTGTTGAACGAGGTCTTCCTTTTGCATTTCCTTTGTCCAGGCTGCCTACACGAAGTATAACCTGAAGAAGAAAGATCGTACTGGAAGACGCTAGCTTCAGTCTCCTAGATGCATGGTAGGTAGCATCTTGTTGATGATGGGCGGTCGCTCCTTTACCATGACGAGGTCACTGTCTTGGTCGCCTCTGATACATGATGCTGTATCAAGCAGCATACGAAGCTAAAGCACAGCCATGGCTCTGGCCAAGTTTGGCATTACTATGGCAGTTACAAGACTCCATCTTGTGGCGCTACAACGTGGCAGAAGGCTATTGGTTTCTCCGGTGTACATGCGTGGGTTGCCTCCAGTAGAGCGACCTCTTTCTTCCTGGGATTGAGCGGGCGAGCCGGTCGATGCGGGTGACCACCAGCGTGTCGCCGGGCTGGACGAAGTCGAGCAGGACCTGGAGCTCGCTGCGCCCGTCCCGCCTGGTCCCGCTGGCCTTCTCGGCACGGATCACGCTGCAGCCGGCGGCTTTCAGTGCCGTGCGCTGGATGGAAAGGTCCTGGTCGAGCGTGCTGACGCGGGCATAGCCGTAGATGGGCATGCGGGGCAGGGGCCTTGTCTTATTAGGACCTAGATCTGCACAGTCTGTTGTCTCGGATGATCAGGAAGAACCCATGTGAGACGGGCTGTGGCGTCTTACATTGTAGCCTTGCTGGGGTACACCTAAACGATACAAGACCTAGGGCCGCTAGGGCAGGAAGCGGGGCTTGCCTGCTCGCTTCCCACTCCAAGCGGTAGGCATGCTCCACAATGGCTAAGCCTACCGCGCTCACCAATGTTCCGCGGCAAGACAGCTTGGAGGACCTCTGCATACACCAAACGCCGCAGCCAAGGCCTCAGTGTGCCGGAGCCTCAAGGTGCCGCGCTCCACGCTGATCGACACGCTGAAGAGAGTTGGGTGGAGCGGAGCGGGCGAGGGAAGGTCGGTGCCGTCGGTGCATAGGGATCGTACCGATTGAGTTCGTGAGCGCGCATGTCGAAGAGCATGGCGCGCCATTCCCATCGGTGTTCGACGTCCAGTGTCAGAACAGGAACTTGGCCCACATGGCGGCGAACTGGCCGGATTGCCCGCCGGCTTCTTCAAGCCGATCGCCAGGCGTGAAGTAGACATAGGTGCCGCCGACCGTCAGCTGTTCGGTCGCCGCCCATTCGATGCTCGTGATGAACTGCTGTCCGAGGAAGCTGCCCGCGCCGCCGGCCGTGTCCGCCACAGGTGTGAGCGGCGGGGCATAGAAAGCGTCGGTATCGGCCTGCTTCCACAGCGGGTTCCAGCCCAGGCCAAACTCGACCACCGAAGTGAGGGCCAGCGTCAGGTTCGGCTGGATGTCCAGCAGGTTGGCCGGTGCGGCAAGGTTGGCTTCAGAGAAGTAGGGCAGCTTGGGGAACAAGGGGTTGAACGTGCCAAGCGTGTCGTCGCTCAGATCGTCGTCGCCGCTGATGGCGTCCGCCTTCAGGCCCAGGCGGGGTGAGAACGGCCAGGACATGATGGTGTAGCCGATGTCCGACGAGACGGTCCATGCCCGGATGTCGGCGTTGCCGAATGTGCCGAACTGGAAGGCGGCTTCCAGATCCCAGTCGAAGCTCGCCCGCTCGCCAAACAGCCGTGCCCCGATCGTGTGGCGGTGCTCCGTCGCCGTCCCTTGTGCGTACTCGGCATCGTCACGCTCCAGGCCAAGGTAATAGAGATCGCCGTCGAGATCGGACACAGCCGGGATCGGCGCCGTGCCGTAGACGCCCCAGAAGGCTTGGTCTTCGTCGCTGCTGTCGTTGAAGGAGCCTCGTTCCGGCGCCACCGGCCGCACCAGGAACCCATCGATCCGCAGATCCGACGGGCCGCTCCACGAGGCGCGGACGCCGTCGAACGCCCTGCGGATGTTCGGGCTTTCCCGGACCGAGACCAGCCTGGAGGAGCCGAAGCTCATCTCCTGGCGCCCGCCACGCAGGGTGAGGCCGCTGCCGACGGGAAGGTCCAGTTCCGCGAACGCCTGCAGGACATCCAGCTGGTTCTGCTGGGTAGGCGGCGGCTTGCCGTCCCAGCCGGCCGTGATCCCGCTGGCCAGCTGGACGAAGCTGCGCAGGTGCGGACCGAGATGCAGGTCGCCGAACAGGTAGAAGCGCTGCAGCAGGTAGTCGTTCTCCTCGACTGACCCCAGGCCGAACAGCGGATGGTCGTTGACCTCGTAGCGCTCGCGCCACTCGCCGCCCAGGGTCAGGTAGGACGACCCATCCCGGCTGATCGGAATCCACTTGATGGGATCGAAGAGGCCGGTGCGCAACGCCGGGTCGCGCAGGGGCGACCAGTCCTCGTCGAAGCGGAAATTCTCATAGGCTGGACGTTCGGCAGGGCCTTGCGCCTCGGCGGTCCGACCGAGGCTCGTGGCGAGTATCGAGGCCAAGGCGATACGACCGGCCAGCAGCATGGAGCGCCTAGGGCGGCCGGACCTGCCCGTGCCGTTCATGTCGTCCCGCCTGCCGTACCGGCTGTCCCACCGGTGCGGCGCGGGTCGATCGCCAGGAAATGCCGGACGACGGGACGCTCGGGACCCAGATGGAACTGCAGAACATCTTGCTGCAGGTCCGCGTCGGCCTTCGAGACGCGCCGGTGCTGGCGCAGGTGCTCGGCCCAGGACTCCACCATGAACCACTCCACCAGCCGTTCCGGCTCGGCCGCATCCTCGGTGATGCCCCAGCCATAGGCGCCATCACGGCGGCGTTCCTCGGCAAGGCGGTGGATGGCATGCAGGAAGGCCGCGCGGTTCTCGCGCCGGATGCGGTACTCGATCAGGATCATCACTGGCCCCCGGTCGTGCTCGACGGGATCGGCCAGCAGTGGTTCCGGCCAATGGTTGGAAGGGGCCACGTCCGCGTCGCCCGCGGGGATCTTGACCCGATGCATGATCGCCGCCGCGACGGCGAGGCCAGCTGCGCCAATCACCAGGGCGAGCGGCACCCCCAGGCCTTGTGCGATCAGACCCCAGCCCAGGCTGCCCGCGGCCATCGCCCCGTTGAAGACCGTCAGATAGACGGCAAGGCCGCGCCCGCGCACCCAGTTCGGCAGGATCGCCTGGGCGGCGCCGTTCAGCGTCGTCAGAGCTACGATCCAGCTGCCGCCCAGGAGGAGCAGGATGACGACGGCCACCCATTGCGGCGGGCCCAATGCCAGGACGGCCATGACCAGGGCCGCCAGCAGGGAGGCGCCCAGCAGCAGCCCGTCCGCATCGAGGCCCCGACGAAGACCCGGCAGCAGGAGCGCGCCCAGGATGGCGCCAGCACCCACGGAGCCCAGCAGGATGCCGTAGAACCCGGCATCGCCACCCAGGATGTTGCGTGCCACCAGCGGCAGCAGGGCCCAGACCGCGCTGGAGAACGCGAAGAACACGGCCGCCCGCACGAGCACGATGTGGAGCGTGCGGCTGGCGCGTGCGTAGCGGAGCCCCGCCCGGAAGGCGCCCATGAAGTGTTCGGACAGGGCGTCGTCGGCGGAAGGTGGACGCTTCCACCAGAGCAGGGCTGCGATCACGAACACGTAGCTCAGGACGTCGGCGCCATAGGTGAAGGCCGCGCCGAAGCTCGCCAGCAGGAGGCCGCCCACGGCAGGACCAATCGAGCGGGCGATGTTGATCCCGAGCGAGTTCAAGGCGACGGCGTTCTTCAGCTCGGCCTTGGGCACCAGTTCCGGCACGATCGACTGCCAGGTCGGCCCCATCAGCGCCGCACCGATCCCGCCGATGAAGGTGAGGGCCACCAGCGAGCTCACGGTCAGCAGCCCGGTATGGGCGAGCACCATCAAGGTGCCGCTCACCAGGCCGAGCCCCAGCTGGATCGCGATCAGGAACTTGCGCCGGTCCAGGATGTCGGACAGCACGCCGGCGGGGATCGCCAGGAGAAAGATCGGCAGCGTGCCGGCTGCCTGGATCATCGCCACGGCGGCCGGCGAGGCCGACAGGTCGGTGACCAGCCAGGAACTCGCCACGTCGCGCATGAAGGTGCCGGTGTTGCCCAGCACCGTCGCCGCCCACAGGATGGCGAACACGGCGTGGCGCAGCGGCGCGAAGCTTGAGGATGGGGGCGGCATGGGTGCTTCGATTGCGCTGCCACGGTGCTCGGTCATCGACGGACGCCCTCTGCCAGCCGCTCGCGCAGGTCGTGCCATGCGACGAGCAGGAAGCCGCCGATCAGGCCAAGATGCTCGAAGAAGGCGTTGGCGGTCATGAACCGCTCCGGTCCCGACAACTCCCAAAAGCGGTTGGCCAGGAGGGTGGCGAACAGGGTGAAGCCGGCCAGCGCCAAGGCGCCCAGCCAGCGATGAAAGCCGCTCAGGATCAGGGCGGATGCTCCCAGTTCCAGGACGATCGTCGCCGCGGCCAGCGGCGCGGCCGGCGCCAGGCCGAAATGGTTCATCTCGGCGATGGCACCGGCAAAGTTGGTGGCCTTGTTGAACCCGCCCTGGAGATAGGCTGCGCACAGGCCGAGCAGAGCTATCCAGTAGATGATCGATGAGGTGAGAAGTGGCCGGACCCAGCCGCTCAGGCGGGCCTCGAAGGGTACAGCAGATCTCATGGCCGCTCGTCCCGCGGATGTGCCAGGCGGACTGCAGCGACAAGCAGGAAGGCAGCGGCCAGGGCGATGTGCTCCAGGAAGTTCCTCAGCTGCTCGACGCGCAGAGAACCGTCGGCGCCCCAGAACCGGTGAACGACGAAGGTGTCCAGGATGGTGAGGACACCGAGGATCCCGGCACCCAGCCAGGTCCAGCGGTCGACGATCACCAGCAGCGAGCCGCCGATCTCGGCCAGGATGGTCAGGCTGACGAACGCCCAGGCGGGGTTGAGATCCGAGCGGACCGCCGCACCCATGGCACCGGATAGGTCGAACAGCTTGGACAGACCGCCCACCCAGTAGGGCAGGATCAGCATCAGCCGGGCGAACAGCAGGGCGGCCGGGTTCGTAAGGACATCGGCCAAGCGTCGAGGCACCGTCAAAGGCGGTGGCGGCTGCGCTTCTTCCGCCATGTCATACCGCCCAGCAGGCGCAACCGAGTGCCCCCCAGAAGGAGCGAGCGTCGCTCACGGGTGCTGCGGTGGCCCAGGCCCTGGCATGGGCATGGCCGTGGACGCCGCAAGCGACCGTGCAGCCACAGGCGGACGCGGCGGCAAGCTCGACGCTTTCGGCCCGCAGCGGTCCTGCGGCCTGCTTCTGGTAGCCGCCGAACGTGCGCACCGGCGACCATTCCGGCAGGACCGGCGGGGGGGGCGGCGCCAGATCGGCAAAGCCACCGGCACCATAGACGGGCCTGCCGTTCACGAGCGTCAGCACCGACTGGAGGTGCTGGATCTCGTCCAACGGGACGGTGAAGTAGTCCCGGTCGAGCACGGCCAGGTCCGCCAGCTGCCCCACCGCAATGTTGCCCTTCCTGCCCTCCTCGTTGGAGAACCAGGTAACGTTCTCGGTCCACATCCGGAGCGCCGTTTCGCGGTCCAGGC
>NZ_DATAGQ010000066.1:0-49257 GCF_036263595.1 Geminicoccus sp.
GTCCAAGAGGCGATCCAGTCGGTCCAGGCGCAGACCATGACGGACCTGGAACTGGTAATCTCGGACAATGCATCCACCGACCGCACCGGCATGATCTGCCAGGACCTGGCAGCCGCCGATCCGAGGATCCGCTACTTCCGCAACGAGCGAAATCTCGGGGCCGGTGCCAACTACAACATCGCCTTCGCCAAGAGCCGGGGCACCTACTTCAAGTGGCTGGCCCACGACGACCGCATCAAGCCCGGCTATCTGGCGGCCACCGTCGCGGCGCTGGACGCGGCACCGGATGCGGTGCTCTGCAACACGGTCGTCGACTATATCGGCAGCCAGGGCCAGCATATCGGCCTGTATGACAGTGGGTTGTCGGCGGCCGACCATCCCAGGCCGTCACATCGTTTCGCGACGATGATCCTGATGTCTCACTCCTGCGTGGATTTCTTCGGGGTCTGCCGGCGCGACGCCTTGGTGGATTCGATGCTGCACGGCCCGTTCCACGGGGCGGACCGTGCCTTCCTGGCCCAGATGGCGCTCAGGGGCCGGCTCCTTCAGGTCAAGACCCCGCTGGTCGAGATGCGCGAGCACGAGCAGCGCTACACGCGCTCGCAGCACGCGCCGAACGCGCGGGCGATCTGGCATGATGCGACGAAGGCCAAGCGGAACAGCCTGCCGACCTGGCGCCTTTATCGCGAGTATCTAGACCTGGTGAGCAAGGAGAAGCTGACGCCAGCCGAGCGCAGCGCCTGCCGCGTGGCGCTCGTGCGGTGGTGGATCGTGAACTGGAACAGCATCCGCGCCAGCGTGGACATCGGCGCGCTGGCCTGGCCAGACCTGCCGCGCCACGCCGAAGCGGTGAAGATCCGCCTGTTCGGCAAGGCGCCCGGTCACTTCTGACGGCGCTGCCCGGTTCAGAGCCTGGCCAGGCGCTCGGTCAGGAGCATGAAGAACCGCTCGGCGTCGACCTCGCGCATGACGGTGGCGTTGGGCACGTGGCGGTCGCTGTTCCACCAGTCGACGAGGGTCCGCCCGACCGAGCGGCCTTCCAGCTCGATCTCGACCGGACAGGCCTTGCCCTGGAAGATCTCGGGATCGATCAGATAGGCGATCACGCAGGGGTCATGCAGCGGAGCGCCGGGCGCGTCGTAGCGCTCCATGTCGAATCGGTTGAAAAAGTCCAGGAGCCCTCGGGCGGCCTCGGCGACCTTTGTGCCGATCCCGCCGATCCGTTCCAGCCGCACCCGCGTGACCAGTACCTGGTGCGTGACGTCCAGACCAAACATGATGATCGGGATGCCGGACCGGAACACGATGTCGGCGGCATGTGGGTCCACATAGATGTTGAACTCGGCGGCCGGCGTGACGTTGCCGAGCTCGATGGCACCCCCCATCAGCACGATCTCCTTCACGCGCTGCGTCAGGTGTGGCTCCTTGCGGATCGCCATCGCCAGGTTGGTCAGCGGGCCCAGCGCGCAGATCGTGACGGTGCGGGCGGGACGCGACATCACCAGGTCGATGATGGCGTCCACGGCATGGCCGTCCTGGAGAGGCATGGTCGGCTCAGGCAGGACGGCGCCGTTCAGGCCGGTCTCGCCGTGAACATATTCGGCGGTTTCCAGCTTGCGTACGAGCGGGCGATCGCATCCGGCCCAGACCTTCACGTCCGTGCGGCCGGCGACCTCCAGCATCTTTCGAACGTTGACCCGGGTCAGGCCGAGCGGGACGTTTCCGGCCACTGCCGTGATGCCGAGGATCTCGATCTCCTCGGGCGATGCCAGCGCCAGCAGGATCGCGATCGCATCGTCCTGGCCGGGATCGCAGTCCAGGATGATCGAATGGCGTGCCATCTCAGCTCTCCGTCAGCTTGAACTCGATCCGCCGGTTGCGCCGATAGGCGATCTCGTCGTCGCGCGGATCGAGCGGCTTGTACTCGCCGAAGCCGGCAGCGGCCAGCCGGTCCGGCGGCAGGCCGCGGGAGATCAGGTACTGCACCACCGCCACCGCGCGTGCGGTCGACAGGTCCCAGTTCGATGCGAACCTGCCGCTGCGGATCGGTTGCCGATCGGTATGGCCATCCACGCGCAGCACCCACGGGATGTTCGGCGGGATGGTCTGGGCGATCTGCTGCAGAGTCTGCGCCACCTTGGCGAGTTCGGCGCGCCCTTCCGGCCCGATCTCCGCCGAGCCGGGGTCGAACAGGAGTTCGGACTGTAGCACGAACCGGTCGCCCACCACCCTGATGTCCGGTCGTTCACCGAGTGATGCGCTGAGCGTGCCGAAGAACTCCGAGCGGTAGCGAGACAGCTCCTCGACCTTGCGCGCGAGGGCCTCGTTCAGCCGCTGCCCCAGATCCTCGATCGTCGCCTGCTGCTGGCCGACCCTGGTCTGGGTCTGATTCAGCGTGCTCTGCATCGCCAGCAACGAGCCGCGTGCCGTGTCGAGAAGACCTTCCAGCTCGCGGATCCGCGCCTGGGCCGCCTGAAGGGCGGCGCTCGTCTCCGTGACGCTGGCTTCTTTCTCCGCAAGCGCAGTATCGGCACGCGCCCTCTCCGCCTCGAGGTCCCGCTCGAGCATGGCCGCGCGCACGGCGCTCTGCTGGCTGACCTGGCGCTCCTGAGCCAGGGCGGCAGCACTGGTCGTGCGCTCCGCCGTAAGCATGGCCTCCAGTTCCGCGATCTTGCGCGCCAGCTGCTGCTCCAGCGTCTCCTTCTCCTTCGTGGCCTCCTGCAGGTTCTGATCGAGGGATCTCTGCTGCTCGGTCAGGTCCTCCACCGTGGTGCCGAGTTCGCCGACCTTGGCGCGCAGCGCCTCGTTAGTGGCGTCGCTGCCCTCCAGCCGCCCGGTCGCCTGGTCGATCTGGTCCTGGAGGAATTGCAGCCCCTCGTCCCGCTTGCGCGTGGCTGCATCCATCTCCTCCAGCTGACGCTTGATCTTGTCGACAAGGGCCTGAACGTCCTCGACAGATTGCGGATTCTGCTCCGCTGCCGGCTTCGCCTCTTGTGCGGGCGCATAGGCCAGCGGCAAAATGGTACATAGGATAGCAAACAAGCCGATGCGCGTCATCCGGCACCCCCCGGGAGCGATTTTGCCGGCATCATCCTGTATTGGGCAAGCGTCCCCGGATGACTGTGGCTCCTGGCGGACCGGTCGTGGGGCGTAGGCTGCCACCTTGGGCGCGGCTGATCCCCCGGCCGGTCGAATGGCTGTCGGGTCACCGTGCCGCGCGTCGTGGACTGGTGGTCAGGATCGCCTTGCCGCTCGCATCGGTGATGTTCCTCGGGCTGTTCGCGTCTGTCCTGCTCCTCAAGTTTGCGGCATCGCATCAGGACGAGCGCGCGCAGGCGCGGGAGGTGCGGTCGATCACGGCCATCCTCGCGACGCGTTCGCGCTTGTTGGAGACCATGGTGCGCGGCCAGGCCGAGGCGCCACGGGCGCTGACGGGTGCGTGGCCGATGAGCCCCGATGAGCTGGATGCCCTCCTGCGCAGCGACCAGACCACGATGGGGTTCGACGGTGCGGCCGTGCTGGACCCGGACGGCGCCGTCGTCGCGGCGATCAGTCGAGAGGGTACCTTCCTTGATCCCGCGGGCGCCAGGCACGCGCTCGGAACGGATTCCTCGGACATCCTCGTGCTGGCAAGGGGCGTCTCCACGATCACAGGCAACGTGCTGTGGGAAGGCGTACCGGCGCTGATGGTGGCAACGGTTCCACCCGACGCGCCCCCGCCGGCGGCACCGGTCGCTCCCCATCTCAGGCCGGTCCTAATCTATGTCGAACAGATGGACGCGGCGCTCCTGTCGAGGATCGCCCGATTGCTGGGCTTGTCCGGCCTCTATCTGGGCGCTCCTGCCAGCGATCAGGCTTCCTTGCCGATCACCGACCTGTCCGGTCGCCAGTTGGCTTCGCTCGTCTGGCAGCCGTCCCGCCCGGGCACCGCGCTGCTCGACGATGTGCTGAACCCGATCCTCGCGATCTTCGGCATTCTGGGTGCGGCGAGCGCAGCGGTCATCTGGCTGGCGCGGCATGCCGCGTCCCTTATTCGTGCCAGCGAGTTGCGCGCCTTGTCCGACCCGCTCACGGGTCTGCCGAACCGATTCCTGCTGGAGGACCGCCTGCAGCATGCCCTGCTCACCATGCGCCGCAACCAGGAGCGGATCACTCTGCTCTACCTGGACCTGGACGGGTTCAAGCGGGTCAACGACACGCTGGGCCATGCCGCGGGCGACGACTTGCTGCGCCAGGCCGCCGATCGGCTGCGCTCGCTCGTCCGGGACATGGACACGGTGGCCAGGATCGGTGGCGACGAGTTCATCGTCTTCCAGCCCGGCGACTGCAACGCCGCCACCATCCACCAGATCTGCGTCCGCCTGATCGACGGGCTGGCGGAGCCCTTCATCGTCGACGGCAAGAGGATCGACATCGGTGTGTCGATCGGCGCCGTCTGCGCACCCGCCGACGGAACGGAGGTCAGCCTGCTGGTACGTCGGGCCGACGAGGCCATGTACCACGCCAAGCGGTCCGGGCGCGGACGCTACCACCGCTGGAGCGACACCGTACGCTCGGGTGGCGTCTTCCCAGGAGCGGGTTCGTCTGAGGCGATGACCTAGTGCCAGAAGGCGGCGAAGGTCGCGAGGCAGGCCATCTCCGCCAGCTGCTGGGTGGCGCCTAAGGTATCGCCAGTAAACCCGCCAAGGCGGCTCCCGGTCCATCGGTCCATGATGAGCTGGACGGCGACCGCGACGAGAATTACCGCGGGCACCAGGGACCAGGACGACAGGGTCGCCGTCACAACAAGGGCGAGCACACAGCCGCCTGCCGCCACGCGGCGGCTCGCCGACCCGGCGGCAGCTCCGAGCCCATCGCGCCGCGCCGGTGACAGCCGCGCCATCGTCACCGCGACCTGCGCCCTCGACAGGCAGCCGGCAGCAACCAGGGCGGCCATCACGGCAGCGGGCTGGGCGATCGCTGCAAGCGCCGCGATCCTCATCGTTACCCCGATCATCAATGCTAGCGCGCCATAGGTGCCGATCCTGCTGTCGTGCATGATTGTCAGCGCCCGTTCACGGTCGGCGTGGCCCCCCAGCGCATCGAACGTGTCGGCAAGGCCGTCCTCATGCAGCGCCCCGGTCACCAGCGCGGTGGCGGTGATCGCGACGATGGCGGCCATGACCGTGGGCAGGCCCAGCAGGATCGCCGAGCCGTAGGCGCCGGCACCGGCCAGGCCCACGACGAGGCCGGCTATCGGGAATGCCCAGGCCGCGCGGGCAAGCGCGGCCATGCCCCCATGCTGATCGACGTGGATGGGAAGGCGGGTGAGAAATTGCAGTGCGATCTTGACGTCCTCGACCAAGTCCTGTGTCCGTGCCGGCCCATCCGTCGGCGGCAGCCTGCCTCCGCACGCTGGGCCGGTAAACGACGTTAGGAGGGCTGGGTGGTGGATGCGATCCTGGACGTGGCGGGCCTGCCAAAGCCGGACGACGCGGCAGGTCGTGCCGCGCAGGCGCGCGAGGCCGTGCTCACCAAGCCCCTGCGCGCGCTGGGCCGGCTGGAGGAACTGACGGCTCATCTGTGTGCCTGGCAAGGCCGCCACCCGCCGATAATGGACAAGGTCGAGATCCACGTGTTCGCGGGCCGGCATGGCGTGACCGCCCAGAACATCTCGGCCTTTCCCGCAAGCGTCACCGATCAGATGGTCGTGAACTTCCAGCAGGGCGGCGCCGCCATCAACCAGCTGGCCGCCGCGGCAGGGGCAGGGCTCACCGTGCACGACCCGTTCGTGGGCCACGCGACCCGCGACTGGACGGAGGAGGAGGCGATGGACCCGGCATCCTTCCGTGCCGCCGTCGATGCCGGCCGTGCAGCGGTCGGGGACGGGGTGGACCTGATCGCGATCGGCGAGATGGGCATCGGCAACACCACCACCGCGGCTGCCCTCTGCGCCGCCCTGTTTGGTGGCGGCGGGCTGGAGTGGAGCGGTGCTGGCACCGGCCTGTCGCCCGATGGCGTGCGCCACAAGGCGAAGGTGATCGAGCGGGCGCTGGCGCGGCACAAAGGCCGCCTGCGGGACCCGGTCGAGATCCTGCGAATCCTGGGCGGGTTCGAGCTCGCGGCCATGGCGGGCTGCATTCTGGAGGCACGTCGGCGCCGGGTCCCGGTCGTGCTGGACGGGTTCGTGGTCGGCGCCGCGGCGGCCGTCCTGTTCCGGCTCGCCCCGGACGCGATCGCCCATTGCCTTGCCGGCCACGTGTCCGCGGAGCACGCGCATCGGGGGCTCCTCGCGAGGATGGGCCTCGTTCCGATCCTCGACTTGGACATGCGCCTGGGCGAGGCATCCGGTGCTGCCCTCGCAATCAGCGTCATCCGGGCGGCCATGGCGTGCCATCTCGGCATGGCAACCTTCGCCGAGGCCGGCGTGGCTGGAAAGCTCTGAGCAAGGTCAGTCGGCGCGGTCGATCAGGTGGATGAAGCTGCCGCATACCCGGCCTGCCATGCAGCCGGCATCGTCCAGCGTGGCGCCGCGGGCATCCCTCAGCGCGAACAGGCGTGGCCCCCGCGCCTCCAGCTCGCGCGCATGGTGGAACTCGTGCGCCCGCCAGCTGGACCGCGGCAGGCCCAGGGGCGTCGGACCGTGTGCGGTCACGCGCCGATATCCCAGATGGAGGCGCGGTTCAGCGAAGCTGGTCACGACCGGCAGGAGCCCGGCCATGGCATGCGATGTGCCGCTCCGGTCGATCAGCGTTTCGCCCAGCGCCATGTAGCCACCACACTCGCCGTAGACGGTCGCATCCCGTCCCACCGCCGCCCGCAGGCCCTGCCGGAACCTGTCACAGGCTGCAAGCGGTCCCGCATGCAGCTCAGGATAGCCGCCGGGCAGGTAGACAGCGTCGGCGAACGGATCGGGCGGCTGATCGGCCAGCGGCGAGAACGGGATCAATTCGGCACCGCGCATCCGCCAGCCCATCAGGGTGGAGGGATAGGCGAAGGCGAAGGCGTCGTCCTCGGCGATCGCGATGCGCTGGCCCAGCGGGTTGAGCGGGACCACATGGTGGCTGATCGAAGTGACCACCGGAAATCGCGCGAGCCTGGCCAGCCGGGCAAGGTCGACATGCCGCTCCACGAGCGCTGCCGCCCGGTCCAGCCGGCCGTCCAGGTCGACCAGCTCCCGCGCCTGCACCAGGCCCAGATGGCGCTCCGGGATGATCATCGCCTCGTCCGGCGGCAGATAGCCAAGGATGGGCAGCGCGAAGCGCGCCTCGCATGCCTCGCGCAGGAGGCGCGCATGGTTCTCGGTGCGCACATGGTTGAACAGGACGCCAGCCACGGCCACGTCGCTGCGATGGTTGCGGAAGCCCTCGATGAGTGCTGCCACCGAGGCACCCATGCCTTTCGCGCTGACGACCAGGACGACGGGGATGCTGAGCGTGCCGGCAAGATCGGCCGTGGAGCCGGTGCCGTCGGTGGCCCCGTCGAAGAGGCCCATCACACCCTCGCCCACCAGGAGATCGACCTCCAGGCCGGCCTGCTCCAGAATGGAGGTCTGGGTGGCCACCCGCATCGCCCAGGGATCCACGTTTACGCAGGGACGGAAGCTGGCGGCCTGATGGAAGGCGGGATCGATATAGTCCGGGCCTACCTTGAAGGCGCCGACCGACTGGCCCCGGCGTACCAAGGCGCGCAGGATCGCGGCCGTGACCGCGGTCTTGCCCGATCCGGATGACGGCGCTGCCAAGATGATGGTGGGAGCCGAACTGATGGATCTCTCCGCGGGGCGCCGGCCTTTGCCGGGACGAGGATAGGTGCTGGTGGCGACGGAACCGATTATCTCCGAAGGAAGGGAGCTTCGTCGAGGCTGGACGACCGGCACCTGTGCCACGGCGGCGACCAAGGCCGCGTTCAGCGCTCTTTGTGGCATGGGCTTTCCGGACCCGGTGACCGTGGCACTGCCTCGCGGCGGCACGGCCAGCCTGACGCTGGCCGACGCCCGGCTGCTGGACAGATCGGCCATGGCGGCCGTCATCAAGGATGCGGGCGACGATCCCGATGTCACCCATGGCTGCCGGATCGAGGCCCTGGTGCAGCGCGGACCGGCCGGCAGCGGCGTCGAGTTCAGGGCAGGCGAGGGCGTGGGCATGGTGACCAGGCCGGGGCTGCCGATCCCGCCGGGCGAGCCGGCCGTCAACCCGGGCCCGCGCCGCATGATGCTGAACGCCCTGGAGGAAGTCGCCGCGGCCAGTGGCGAGCCGGCCGACCTGGTCGTCACGATCTCCATTCCCGGCGGTGAGGCCATCGCGGCCAAGACCTGGAACCCGCGGCTCGGCATCGTGGGCGGCTTGTCGATCCTGGGTACCACCGGGATCGTGGTGCCGTTCTCCTGCTCGGCCTGGATCCACTCCATCCATCGCGGCATCGACGTGGCCCGTGCGGCGGGCCTCACCCATGTCGCCGCCTCCACCGGCTCCACGTCGGAGGCGGCTGTCCAGGCGCATTACCGCCTCCCGGACTTCGCCCTGCTCGACATGGGCGACTTCGTTGGCGGGACGCTCAAATATCTGAGGGCCCATCCTGTGCCGCGGCTCACCCTTGCCGGCGGGTTCGCCAAGCTGACCAAGCTGGCGCAAGGAGCCATGGACCTTCATTCGTCCCGCAACCCGATGCGGCCGGACGCCCTGGGCAACCTTCTCTCGGAACTGGCCGCGCCCGAGGAACTGGTAGCCAAGGCGGGCACCGCCAACACGGCACTGGAACTGCTCCAGGAGGCCGACCGCTGCCAGTTTCCCCTGGCGGGGCATGTGGCTGCGCGGGCACGGGCGGTGGCCCAGGAGAGCGTGGGTGAGGATGTCGCGGTCGAGGTACGGGTCTACGATCGCAGCGGCAAGGAGATCGGATGGGCGCGCGGCTGGTCCTGATCCTGGGCGGCACGGCGGAAGCTGCGGCTTTGGCGGAAGCGCTGGTGGCAGGATCGGCGTGGCACCCGCTGACGTCGCTGGCCGGCCGCACCACCGCCCGCCGCGGGCTTCCGGGCGAGGTTCGCGTAGGCGGCTTTGGCGGGATCGACGGGCTGGTCGCCTGGCTGGAGCATCACCGTCCGGCCGCCGTGATCGATGCCACCCATCCATTCGCCCGCCAGATGCCCCACCATGCCGCGGCTGCCTGCAAACGGCTGGACCTGTCGCGGCTGCGCCTGGCCCGGCCCATGTGGCCACGGCAGCCGGAGGACCGCTGGCTGGAGGTCGAGGATGCCGCGCAGGCCGTGCGGGTGCTGCCGGGCTTCGGCAAGACCGCCTTCCTGTCGACCGGCAGCCAGGAGCTGGAGCGCTTCCTGACGCTTGCAGACCGGATGCGGCTGGTGCTGCGCACGATCGAGAAGCCGGCCGACCTGCCGCCCGGCATCGTCGCTCTCGAGGCGCGGCCACCCTTTGGGCTGGACGACGAACTGAAGTTGCTCCGCCGCTACGGGGTCGACGTCCTGGTGACCAAGGCGTCGGGGGGATCTGCTACCGAGGCCAAGATCGAGGCAGCCCGCCAGCTCGGCCTGCCGGTCGTGATGCTGCGTCGCCCGCCGTCACCCGACGGTCTGCTCGTCCACGACGTCCAGGGAGCGCTCGACTGGCTGGCAGAGTTCCGGGCGTAGCACATGGGTGTGATCGGCGGCATAGAGCCGGCTTTCCGCGAAGTTGCCGGGGTCGAGCACGCGCCCGACCATGATCAGGGCGGTCCGGGTCAGGCCCAGCCCCTTCACCCTGGAACGGATATCGCCCAACGTGCCGCGAACGATCTGCTGATCCGGCCATGTCGCCCGATAGACCACCACTACCGGCATGTCCGCCCCCAGCACCGGGGTCAGCTGGCGCACCACGTTGGCGAGGTTGTTAATCGACAGGTGGATTGCGAGCGTCGAGCCTGTGCGCGCGAAGGCTTCCAGTTCCTCGCCCGGCGGCATGGCCGAGGCCCGCATCGCCGTGCGGGTGAGGATCACGGACTGGGCGATCCCCGGCAGGGTCAGCTCGGTCGCCAGCTCCGCCGCCGCTGCGGCGAAGGCCGGCACGCCCGGCGTGATCGTGAACGGGATGCCCAGCGCCTGGAGGCGACGGATCTGCTCGGCAATGGCGCCATAGATGGACGGGTCGCCCGAGTGGACGCGCGCCACGTCCAGCCCGCGCCGGTGCGCGTCCTCCATCAGCTCGATGATCTGGTCCAGGTGCAGCGGTGCCGTGTCCACCACCTGGGCATCACCCGGCGCCGCGTCCACCACCGCCCTTGGGACCAGCGAGCCCGCGAACAGGCAGACCGGGCAGCGCTTGATCAGCTCCAGGCCACGCACGGTGATGAGATCGGGGGCGCCTGGGCCTGCGCCGATGAAGTGGACGGTCATGGGCGGGACTTCCGGTCGTAGCCGCGGGGCGTCAGGATCAGGTTGCGCCCGGAGGGAAGGGTGAGCTGGCGGCTGTTCGACGAGCCGACCATCACCAGGGACAGCATGTCGACCTGCTCGACATGAAGGTCGGCAAGGGTCGTGACGTCGATGCTCTCCTCGGGGCGGCCGAGGCTCCGCGCGATCGCCACGGGCGTCGATGCGGGGCGGTGCCGGAGCAGGATCTCCCGCGCCAGGGGCAGGAGGTCACGCCGACGGCGGCTGACGGGATTGTAGAACGCGATCACGAAGTCGCCAAAGGCGGCGGCCTCGAGGCGGCGCTCGATGTCAGGGCGCGGCGTCAGCAGGTCGGAGAGCGAGATGGCGCAGAAATCATGGCCAAGCGGCGCGCCCAGCCGAGCCGCTGCCGCCTGCATGGCGCTGATCCCGGGTGCCACGACGAGGTCGACCCGCAGCCAGGTCGGATCGTCAGGACGCTCCAGCAGCTCCACCAGGGGCGAGGCCATCGCGAAGATCCCGGCATCGCCCGAGCATACCAGCGCGACGTTCTTCCCCTGCGCCGCGAGCGCCAGGGCATGGCGGCAGCGCGCTTCCTCCTCGCCCAGCGCAAAGTCGTGCCGGTCTGCCTTGCCGATCCGGTCGCTCACAAGGTCCAAATAGAGGCTGTAGCCGACCACATCGCTGGCTTCCGCCAGCAATTCCTCGACTTCCCGCGTCCGCCAAGCCCGCTGACCGGGGCCCACCCCAACCACGAACAGCCGGCCGCGTGCCCGCCCGAACTGCATCGCGTCGAGTGGAACCGGACTGGCCGCGACGGCACAAGTGACGCGCTCGCCGCGGACCTTCGGCACCAGCAGATGAGCCTCGGGCCCGGCAGCAGCCAGCGCTGCGCCCTCGGCTACGCCATAGCAGCCGACTTCGCGGAACACCGCGTCGGATCGGCTCGACAGACGCTCGGTCTGCCCAAGAAGAGCATCGGCCGAAAAGAACCTTGCCGGGACCCGCAACCGATCCGCCAGGGCGAGGACAGCCGGTTCGTCCGACTTCAAATCGATCGACACGACCGCAGCGATCGCTTCTGGCGCCAGATCCGCCTCCGCCAGCGTTGCCAATGCATGCTGGATCAAAAGCTCGGGCGGGACGTTCCGCTCGCAGCCGACACCAAGCGCCAGCGTTCTAGGATACCAGACCAAGTGGCGAGGGTCCGGCTGCTGTCGCCGGTCGTCGATGCTCATCGTCCAAGGGCTGTGCGGATCCTGCCGCAGGTGGGCGACACCCGCAGCAGCCGCCAGGTCCAGCGGGTCCTCCAGCCGGACGCCGCCACCCTCCATCAAATGCACGGCCAGGGCCTTGGCCGGCGCCGGGTCGGTGCAGACGAAGCCCGTCGGCGGCTCGTCCAGGGCCACGCCCAGGCGGACGTCGCCAGCAGTCGTGATGGCGGCCACGCCGCCGGTCGAGGCAGCGATCAGTCTTGCCAGTTCGTTCGCGCCGCGATGGCCGCCCAGCAGCGGGACCACCACCGAGCCGTCCTCGGCCATGGCCAGCAGCGGCGGCTCGGCGTGCTTGTCGCCGAGCATGGCGGCCGTCGCCCTGATCGCGATGCCGGCCGCACCGATGAACACCGTCGGCACCCCGTCTCGGTAGAGGCCGCCCAGATGGTCCAAAACCTTGCCGAACCGTACGTCCACCGGGCTGCTGCATCCGATCGGGCCGTGGATATCGGCGTCTGCCAGGCAGGCCATGACCTTTTGCGCCAGGGGCAGGCTGCGCTCGCCCAGGATCACGATGGCGGTCACCGCGACACCCTCGGACGCCGGGCCAGGATCAGCGCAAAATAGGGAAGGCGCTCGTCCTCGAGCTTTGCGAGCGGCTGGATGGATTCGGATGGGCTACCGAGTTCCGTCACGACCTGCGCCTGCGCGGCCAGGCCCGCCTTCTCCAGGAGCGCCCTGATCCGGGGCAGATGCCGGCCGACCTTCAACAGCGCGACGCTGTCCGCCGCGGCGAGCGCCGCTTCCAGGCGATCGGTCCCCGCCGTCGCCGGAAGGATGGTCACGACCTCGTCGCGCGACGACAGGACGTGTCGGGTTCTGGCCGCGGCGGCCGCGACCGAGGTGATCCCCGGCACCACCGTGACCGGAACATGGCTGCCGAGCCGGTCGAGGATGGCGACGAAGGAGCCGTAGAGCAGTGGATCGCCCTCGCACAGGAAGCCGACCGCCCGGCCCTTGCCGATCTCGGCAGCGATGCGGTCGGCCAGGTTGTCATAGACCGGGTGGGCAGCTTGCGGCGCACAGCGCATGGGCATGTCGGCCGTGAGTTCCACGATGCCCGGTGGGATCAGGTCGGCCACGATCCGCCGCGCCCGGCTGGCACGGCCATCGGCGCCGATATGCGCCAGCACTGGCAGCTCGCCGATCAGGCGGGCCGCCTTCAGCGTCACCAGTTCCGGATCGCCAGGCCCGACGCCGATGCCGACCAGCCCGCTCAAGGCTTCGTCCAGGCCCACTGGGTCACCGGTGCGGCCGCTCGCCAGGCCGTCACACCGCCGAGTGGCTCGGCCCGCGCCACGGCAATTCTGGCGAGTTCACCGCCATGGGCCCCGTACGCCGCCAGCAGGGCGGCTTCGCCGTCGACCGTCACCGCATTGGCCAACAGTCTTCCACCGGACTCAAGCTGGTCCTGCAGCATGGCGATCAGCCCATCGGCAGCAACGGCCCCGCCCAGGAAGATCGCGTCGGGGCGCGGAAGGCCATGCAATGCGCCGGGAGCGTCGCCTTCGACCACCACCAGTTCGGGCGTACCGAGGCGGACCGCATTGGCACGGATCCGCTCGGCACGTTCCGGTACGCGCTCAATGGCGATGGCCCGGGTGCCGGGCTGTGCTCGCAGCCATTCGATGCTGACCGAACCAGCGCCGGCGCCGATATCCCACAGGCGCTGCCCTGGCAGCGGACCCAGCCGCGCCAAGGTCGCCGCGCGGACCTCGCGCTTGGTCAACTGCCCGTCATGCAGGAAGGCATCATCGGGAAGCCCCGGCACCAGGGGCCGCACCGCCTGCTCACCCGCGGGGACCTCGATCCCGACGATCACCAGGTCCCGGAACATGTGCTCCGCCACCTCGGCAGCTCTCAGGTTGCGAACCTGCTCCTCGGGTCCGCCCAAATGCTCCAGCACATGAAGACGGGCCGATCCGAAGCCGGAGCGCTGGAGCAGGTCGGCGATCTGGTGTGGGGAATGCCGGTCGGCACACAGGATGATCAGCTTTCGGCCTGGCTGCAGCCAGCGCACCAGCCTTGTCAGCGGGCGGCCATGGATCGTGACGACCTCTGTCTCGGCAAGCGACCAGCGTAGGCGGGCGCAGGCCAGCTGCATGGAGGCGACGCTCGGGACCACCTCGACGGCATCCGGGCCGAAATGGCCCACCAGCTTCCGTGCCACGCCGAACCACAAGGGATCGCCCGAGGCCAGGACCACGATCCGCAGGTGGCGCAGACGGTCGAACTCGCCGATCGAGCGATCGAGCGGGATTTCCCATGGCATCCGAGGGCGAGGATCATCGCCCAGCATGGCCAAGTGGCGCGCACCACCGACGAACAGTTCCGCGTCGGCCACCAGCGCGGCCGCGTCGGGAGACAGGGCGGCAAGGCCAGCCTCGCCAATGCCGATAACCGACAGCCAGGCCCTGCTCATGCCGCACCGACCAGGCAGGCATTGAAGGCGGCGGCCGCCAGGGCGCTGCCGCCGCGGCGGCCCAGAACGGTGACGTAGGGAATGCCGAGTGCGGCATCGACCAGGGCCTGCTTGCTTTCGGCGGCACCGATGAAGCCCACGGGCGTCGCAATGATCGCCGAGGGTCGGGGCCCACCGCCCGCGAGTTGGTCGAGCAGTTGGAACAGGCAGGTCGGCGCGTTGCCGATCACGACCACCGCTCCTTGCAGCCTGTCCTGCCAGTGCGACACGAGCGCTGCCGAGCGGGTGGTCCCGGCAGCGCGCGCATGCGCCGCGACGCCGGGCTCGCCAATGTCGCAGATGACCCGGGCGGGCTTGGGCAAGTGGTCGACCAGGAAGCCGGCCGCCACCATCCGCGCGTCCACCAGCACCGGCGCTCCATCCGCCAGCGCGTCGCGCACGGTCCGCACGACGTCACCCTCGCCGCGCACGTCATGGGCCAGGTCCACCATCCCGCAGGCGTGGATCATCCGGACGACCAGCGGCCGCAGCGGCTCCGCCACCGCGGCCAGATCCGCCTCCGCCCGGATCGTCGCGAAGGAGCGGCGGTAGATCTCCTCCGGATCCCTCAACCAGTCACTCATCCGGTCCGGCGCGTGCCGCCGTCCTTGGGCAGGGGGATGACGTTGCCGGACCCCTCATGCGCGTGGTCGTCATGATGGTGGTGGTGACCATGGGCGTGGTGGTGATGATGATGGCCGTGACCATGTCCATGATGATGGTGGTGGTGATGGTCGGCATCCGTGCCGATGCCTTCCACGTGATGGTGGTGGCTTTCCTGGGGTGCCCCCTGGGCCTCCTCAAAGCCCAGCACCTGGGTCCGGTACTTGCAAAGCTGGCAGTTCATCGCGACGTCACCCAGCGCGATCCCGTCGATCCGCTCGACGAAGGTCTGGATCACCTGCGGGTGGTCGTTGAGGTAGCCGGCCTCGATCACTTCCACCTCCGGATGCTCGGCCGCCACCGCCCGGGCCTGCTCGTAGATCCGCTGGACCAGCACGCCGGTGAACAGGAAGTAGGGGAACACGACGACCCGCCTGTATCCCAGCCGCAGGGCGCGACGGAGCGCCTCGTCGGTGCGGGGGTGGGCGACACCCGAATAGCCGGTCTCCGCATGGCCGAATCCCATGCCTTCCCAGAGCATCCGGGTCACCTTGGCGATGTTGCCGTTGGCGTCGCTGTCGGAGGTGCCGCGGCCGACCACGAGCAGGAGGGTCTCCGCGCGCGGCACGTCGTCGCTCGCCATGGCCAGTGCCGCCTCGATACGGTCGGCGGACGCGCGCAGGAGCTTCGCGTCGATCGCGAGGTCGCGCGCCATCCTGACGGTCACCCCCGGATTCTCGGCGGCCCAGCTGTTCAGCACTGACGGCACGTCGTTCTTCACATGACCGGCTGCGAACAGCATGGCCGGCATGGCGAGGATCTCGGTGACGCCGCGCTCCTTCAGCCGGTTCAGGCCGTCACGGATGACCGGGCGGGCGAACTCGAGGTAGCCGGCCTCCACCGGCCGGTCCGCGTAGTGCCGCTTGAGATGGGCCACCAGGGCGGCGAACTCATGGGTGGCCTCCACGTCGCGCGAGCCGTGACCGCAGATCATCACGCTGATGGTGTTCGTGCCGCTCTCGCTCATGATGATCCTTGCACTGGCAGATGTGGGCGGTGGATAGCAGCCCTGTCGTCGCGTCGCCACACGCGAGCGCCGCCTGACTATCGCGGATACGGCATCCCTTGCTGATCGATCAACCCGACCGGCTGCTGCTCATCCTGTTCGTGGCGATGCTGCTGGACGCCCTGATCGGCGACCCGCCCTGGCTCTGGTCGAGGCTGCCCCATCCAATCGTGCTGATCGGCCGCGTCATCAGCGGGATCGAGGGCGTACTGCTGCGCGACGAGGATTCCATGCCGCGCAAGCGGCGCCGTGGCATGATGCTGGTCGGAATCGTCCTGTTCCTGTCAGGCGGCCTGGGATGGGTGGTGCACCAACTGGCGGCAACCACCGCGCATGGCTGGGTCTTCGAGGCGCTGCTGGCGGCCGTGCTGCTTGCCCAGCGCTCGCTCTACGATCATGTCATTACCGTGGCCAAGGCGATGGACGAAGGCATCGGGCCCGCCCGCCGCGCCGTCTCGATGATCGTCGGACGTGACCCGGAAAGCCTGGACGAACACGCGGTGGGACGGGCCGCGATCGAATCGACCGCCGAGAACTTCAGTGACGGGGTGATCGCGCCTCTCTTCTGGGGTCTTCTTCTGGGGCTGCCTGGCATCCTGGGATACAAGGCGATCAATACCATGGACAGCATGATCGGGCACAAGAGCCCGCGCTACCTGGCGTTCGGCTGGGCGGCCGCACGGCTGGACGACCTGGTGAACCTGCCCGCATCCCGGTTGAGCGCAGGGCTGGCCTGGGTCGCGGCGGTCCTTATGCCCGGCGCAAGCCCAGGGAATGCATGGCGGACCGTGCAACGGGATGCCAAACAGCACCGCTCGCCGAACGCGGGTTGGCCTGAAGCCGCGTTCGCTGGCGCGCTGGGGATCAGGCTGGCCGGACCGCGCTCCTATGGCGGCGTGCCGAGCGTCGGCTCCTGGATCGGTGGCGGGCGGGCCGAGGTCACCGCGCACGACGTCCGCCGCTCACTCCTCCTGCTTTGGATCGCCTGGTCGGTGGCCGGTGCCGCGATCGGTCTGGCTTGGCTGGCCGTCCGCGTCTGAGTGTACGGGCTCAACTGGTGCCGACCGGCCTTGCGACCGCTAGCAACTCGTCCAGATCCAGACAGGCTTCCAGATGGGCAGCAAGACCGTCCAAGGCGGCTTCGGTCCGCTGCTGGACGTCGAGCGCCGAGCGCACCGACGGATCTAGCGAGCGGAGATAGCGGGCGCGCCATCCGTCGTTGCCGAGCAGGCCGTGCAGGTAGCAGCCTGCCACGCGCCCGTCCGGCGACACGGCCCCGTCGGCATGTCCATCGATGCGGATCATCGGCCGCTCGAGGCCAGGACCGGTCGTGCGGCCGAGATGGATCTCGTAGCCGTGCAGCGCAGTCCCGTCGTGCAGGTCGATGGCGGTGGTTTCGCGCACGGTCTTCGTCCGGTCGAGCTCGGTTGCGACGTCGAGCAGGCCCAGCCCCTCGACCTCGGCGGGTGGACCTTCCAGACCCAGCGGATCCGCGATGCTGCGGCCGAGCATCTGGTAACCGCCGCACAACCCAAGGACGTGCCCGCCGCGCCGGACATGGGCCTGGATGTCGATGTGCCAACCCTGGGCGCGCAGGAAGGCAAGGTCCGCGACCGTCGCCTTGGATCCGGGCAGCAGCACCAGATCGGCATCCGCACCGATCGGTGCTCCTGGCTCGACGATCACCAGGCGGACCGATGGCTCCTGGGCCAGCGGATCCAGGTCGTCCAGGTTGGACAGGCGCGGCAGTCGCGGCACGGCGACGACGATCCTGGCATCCGGCCGCTCCCGTGCGATTTCGGCCAGGCCCAGCATGTCCTCCTTGGGCAGGTCGGCCGCGGCATCGCACCAGGTGACCGTGCCAAAGCTCCGCAGGCCGGTGCGCGCCGCCAGGATCGGCAGGGCCGTATCGAACAGGCGCGGGTCACCGCGAAATTTATTGACGATGTAGCCCTTTACCAGCGCTCGCTCATCGGGATCGAGAAGCTCCCACGTGCCTACGAGCTGGGCGATCACGCCGCCCCGTTCGATGTCGCCGACCAGCACCACCGGCACCTGCGCTGCCTGCGCGAACCCCATGTTGGCGATATCGCCACTGCGCAGGTTGACCTCGGCGGGGCTACCGGCGCCCTCGACCAGGACCAAGTCCGCCTCGTCGCCAAGGCGAGCAAAACTCTCCAACACACTGGGAAGAAGGGACGGTTTCATCCCGTAGTAATCACCCGCCCGCACCCGCCCGACCATCCGCCCTTGAACGACGACCTGGCTGCCGCAGTCGGTCTCGGGCTTCAGCAGGACCGGATTCATGTGCACCGATGGGGGGACATGGCAGGCCCGTGCCTGCAGGGCCTGTGCCCGCCCGATCTCGCCGCCATCGGCAGCCGGTGCTGCGTTGTTGCTCATGTTCTGCGGCTTGAACGGCCGGACGGACAGACCGCGCCGGGTGAACGCACGGCAGAGCCCCGCCACCACCAGGGATTTGCCGGCGTTCGAGCAGGTCCCCTGGATCATCAGGGCCCCGGTCGGTCTTCGGGCGCTACTCAGAACTCGATGCCCGGCTGCGCCTTGATGCCGGCCCGGAACGGATGCTTGACCAGCTGCATCTCGGAGACCAGGTCGGCCGCCTCGATCAGCTCTGGCTTGGCATTGCGGCCGGTGATGACGACGTGGAGATTGGGGCGCTTGGTCCGCAGGACATCCAGCACTTCGTCGATGGGCAGGTAGTCGTAGCGCAGGGCGATGTTCAGCTCGTCCAGCACGACCATCCGCACCTCCGGGTCCGCCATCATCTCCTTGGCGGCGTCGAAGGCCGCACGGGCCAGGGCGATGTCCTTCTGCCGGTCCTGGGTTTCCCAGGTGAAGCCCTCGCCATGGGCCACGAAGCGGAGCTGGCCAGGGAACTTGTCGAAGATGGCGCGCTCGCCGATCTCGCGCGCTCCCTTCACGAACTGGACGATCCCGACCTTGTAGCCGTGGCCCAGGCAGCGCAGCACCATGCCCCAGGCCGCCGTCGACTTGCCCTTGCCCGTGCCGGTATGGACGACGATCAGGCCCTTCTCCTCGGTCTTGGACGCGTAGAGCGCGTCCTTGGCCGTCTTGATCTTGGCCCTCTTGAGGGCGTGGTCGTGGTCCAGATCGGCGTCGCTCAAGCGCTCGCTCCCTTGATGCCGTAGGGGGACGCCCAGCCGAGGCCATCCTCGGTGCGCCCGCGCGGCCGGTATTCGCAGCCTACCCAGCCTGTATAGCCGACCCGGTCCAGGGACGTGAACAGGTGCGGGAAGTTCACCTCGCCCTCCGACGGCTCGTGCCGGTCGGGCACGCCCGCGACCTGGACATGGCCCACCTGCCCGATCTGGCCTTCCAGGCGCCGGGTGAGGTCACCCTCCATGATCTGGCAGTGGTAGAAGTCCATCTGCACCTTCGCGTTGAGAGCACCGGAACGCTGGATGATCCGGCGCGCCTGCTCCTGCCAGGACAGGAAGTAGCCGGGCATGTCCCGTCGGTTGATCGGCTCGATCACGACCGTGATGCGCAGCGGTGCCAGGGCCTTCGCCACCTCCTTGAGATTGGCGGCGAAGGTCGCTTCAAGCCGTTCCTCCGACACGTCCCTGGGCGTCAGGCCGGCCATCAGGTGGACGGTCTTGCAGTCCAGCGCCTCCGCGTAGAGCATGGCCTTCTCCACGCCCCTCATCAGCTCCGCCTCGCGCCCGGGCAGGCAGGCCATGCCCCGCTCGCCTTCGGCCCAGTTGCCGGGCGGCAGGTTGAACAGGGCCTGGGTGAGGTTGGCTCCCTTCAGCGCCGAGGCGACCTCGTCGACAGGGAACTCGTAGGGGAACAGGAACTCTACGCCCTTGAACCCGCACTTCGCAGCCGCCGCGAAGCGGTCGAGGAAGGCGTACTCGTTGAACATCATGCTGAGATTGGCGGCGAACCGGGGCATGATCGTGGGCCTCCCGAGCGGTTGATCTTCAAGCTTCGACTGGTCTTGCCCGCCTTGGCGGCCAACATACAGAGGGATGAGACGACGCGCGCTACTTCTCGGACTCCTCGTCGCACCGGCAGTGGCGGCGGACGAACTGCTGGAGACAATAGCCGACCAGTTCCGGCCGAGCCTGGAGCCGCTCGGCCGGTGGCGCGACCTGCCGGGGCTGGGGCCCGCCTGGCAGCCAGACAGGGTCCCCGACTCCTGGCGGCCGTTCTCGCGCGGTCGCTGGCGCCTGACCTTCGAGGCGGGCTGGGTCTGGCAGGGCAGCCTGCCGTTCTCCGCGATCACCGAGCATCGCGGGCGCTGGCGACGCCTTGACGATGGCTGGTGGTGGATCCCCGGCACCCGCTTCGATCCGGCCCCGGTCGCCTGGGCACGGCCGGCACGCGACGAGGTCGCCTGGGCGCCCCTGCCCGGCGGTGATCGGCCGATCGAGGGATGGTTGTCCCTCCCGCTGGCCCGCTTGGCCGACACGGAGGCTCCCATCGCCAAACCGCGAGAAGGCGCGCCTCTGCGACGCGTCGCGCCGCCCGATCCTGCGGAGGTGGAAGCCGCCGCCGGACGAGCACTCGATGTCGTGTCCCTGGCCGATCTGGTGGACCGGGAGGACGTCCGGGCCTGGTACTTTACCGACTCCCGGTCGGTGTTCGGCATCGGCAGCCCCGCGCTGCAGCGCCCGCCCCCTGCGCCAACCCCCGGCACGACCGGTCCCAGCAGTCCTGACGATGCCTTCAGGTCGTTTGAGCGGGAGCGGCAGCTGAACCTGCGGGAGAACGAGCGCCTGTGGGAACGGGAACGGCGTCGGGACGCCAACGAGCTTCGCTAGGCAGCGCCTCGGGCACGCAGAAAGCTGTCGACCTCGGCCCGCGTCGGTGCACCCGGCCCGCCACCCTTGCGGGTGCATTTCACCGCCGCCGCGGCTGCACCGAGATGCAGCGCATCCTCGATCGAGCGGCCTTGCGCCAGGCCGTAGGCAAGCCCGCCATGGAACACGTCCCCGGCGCCGAGCGTGTCGACCACGTCGACCTGGAAGGCCGGCAGCTGGCGGATGGCGCCGTTCTCCAGCCACATGATGCCGTTCTCGCCAAGGGTCACCCCAACCCAGCCTGAATTCCGGCTCGCCACCGCCCGCAGGCCAGCCTCTGCATCGTCCAACCCGGTCAGGCTGCGCAGCCCCTGGCGGCTGAAGGCGATGTGGCTGGCAAGCTCGAGGATCTCGCTGCTGCCGCTGCGCGGCTTGACGTCGAAGTCGACGATGCCCGGAAGGCCGTGCTGCCTGGCTGCCTTGAGGGCAGGGATCGCCGCCATGGGATAGATCGTGTCCACCAGCACGGCGTCGAACGGCTCGACCGGCGGGATCACCCGCGGCGCCGCCGCATGCAGCCTTGGGTCGGTGTAGTTCACGATCTGCCGCTCGCCGTTCGGGTCGACCGCGACGGCGGAGAACGACGAGGTGGCGCCGGGCAGGATCTCGACGGCCGACGTGTCCAGGCCGGCGTCGCGGAACCCGTCCAGGATGGCCTTGCCCACCCGGTCGTCGCCCACCCGGGACAGGAGCGACGCCTTGCCGCCCAGGCGCACCGCCGCAAGGCCGCCGATCGCGGCCGGGCCACCGATGGCCTCGCTCATGCCGTGGCCCAGCATCTTCTCGCCGCCGCTCGGCAGCTCGTCGACCAGGAAGATCACGTCGAGCACGAGCACGCCGACGCACAGGAGCGCTGTCATGGGGGGTTCTTACCAGGTGGTGCGGTGGATGGCGTAGTCAGGCTTGGTCTCGTAGCGCTCGGCCAGTTCCCGCACGCGCACGGTCAGGCGTTCCGGCGGCAAGTCTTCGGGAAAATGGTCGGCGTGGATCCCCTGCATCACGAAGCATGACGCCATGCCCATGCCGGCTGCACCCGCAATGTCGTGCTCGAGGCTGTCACCGACGCACAGGATCCGCTCGGTCGGGACTTGCAGGATGTCCAGGCAGGCCTCGTAGATCGGCCGGTTCGGCTTGCCGAAATAATAGACCCGCCCGCCCAGCTCCTCGTAGCGCGCGGCGATCGTGCCGGGCGCGATCAGGAGGCCGTCGGCACTGACGGCGATCCGGTCCGGGTTCGAGCAGATCAGCGGCAGGCCGGCGGCCCGCGCCTCCACCAGCACCGGCTCGTAGTCGGCCAGGGTCTTGGGCGGGCTGTCGACGCCGGCCAGGTAGACGAAGTCGGCCTGGGTGGGATCGGTCGTCAGCGTCAGGCCGAGATCTTCCACCACCTCCAGGTCGCTGTCGCGCGTGATCAGCACCGCCCGGTCGCCGAGGTCGTGGAGGCGCGGGTCCTTGCGGTCCCGCAGGCCGAGCCAGGCCGCTTCGCCCGAGGTGACGAGCCCGTCATAGCTCTCGGGCGGGAAGCCCATCTCGTCCAGCCGGTCACGGTTCATCCGCGCGCGCCGGCCGCTATTGGTGAGCAGGCAGATCCTCTTGCCGGCTGCGCGCATCGCCTTCAGCGCGTCCACCACGCCCGGATAGGGTGCCCTGCCGTTGTGCAGCACGCCCCACTGGTCCAGAATGAAGGCATCGTATTGCTCGGCGATGCTGCCGAGCCCCTCCAGGATGCGGGGCTCGCTCATGGGACTGGGCTCCAGGAAAACATTGGGGACGACAGGTGACAGGCGGTTACGACGGGTTCGGACTGGGCGGCAAGCGCGTTCTGGTCACGGGCGGCTCGATCGGCATCGGGGCAGCCGCGGTCAAGGCGTTTGCCGAAGCCGGGGCGAAGGTCGCGATCCACTACAACAAGAACCGGGAAAAGGCGGAAGCGCTCGCGGCCGAGATCGGCGGCGCTCCCACCTTCGGCGGGGATTTCTCGAAGACGGCGGATGTGAAGGCAGTGGTGGAGGGAGCCATCCAGACGCTGGGCGGGCTGGATGTGCTCGTGAACAATGCCGGCCACATGGTCGCGCGCTTCCCGATCGAGGAAAGCGACGACGAGGCCTATGACCGCGTGATGGACCTGAACGCGCGCTCGGTGATGACCGCCTGCCGCGTGTCGGTGGCAGCGCTTGCGGAGAGCAAGGGCAACATCGTCAACACGAGCTCGATCGCCGCCCGCAACGGCGGTGCCGCCGGTGCCGCCCTTTATGGCAGCGCCAAGGGCTTCGTCTCGACCTACACCAAGTCGCTCGCGACGGAACTCGCCGCACGCCACATCCGGGTGAACGCTGTCTCGCCAGGCGTGATCCACACCTATTTCCACGACATCTACTCCACGCCGGAGCGGCTGGAGCAGGTCCGCCAGCGCATCCCCATGCAGCGCCTGGGCGTCAGCGAGGATTGCGCCGGCGCCTTCTTGTTCCTGGCATCGGAAAAGCTGGCCGCCTACATCACCGGCCAGGTGATCGAGGTGAACGGCGGACAGCTGATGCCGTGAGCTCGGACAACCTGCGGCCCGACCATGTCGATCTCCTCGATATCGCGCGCAGCACCTTCGTAGGCGAGATCCTGCCGGTGCTGCCCGACGACAAGCGGCTGGCGGGGCTGATGATCGCCAATGCGCTGGGTATCGCCCAGCGCATGCTGGCGGCACCGGCCGGCGAGGACGGCGATCAGTCCGGTCTCTGCGCAGAAATCCGTGCGGGACTGCATGACGTGGATGACGCAGGTGAGTTGCGTACCCATCTGATCAAGAGGACGCTGGCCCGCTTGGCGGTGAGCAACCCAAAGGCGCTTGCCGAAGCGGAACGCTCGCTGGCCGGGGCCGACAAGTCCTGAAAAACGAGATCAGGGAGAGTTCGAGGATGACGGACCTTCAGACGGTCGCCCTCGACGACAAGTATCTCAAGCCGTCTGGTCGCGTGTTCCTGACGGGCATCCAGGCGCTGGTCCGGCTGCCCCTCGAGCAGCGCCGCCGCGATGTCGCGAACGGCCTGAACACGGCCGGTTACATCTCGGGCTATCGCGGCTCGCCGCTGGGCCAGTACGACCAGCAGCTGACCCGTGCCAAGAAGCTGCTCGACGAGCACCATGTGGTGTTCCAGCCGGGCGTCAACGAGGACCTGGCCGCTACCGCCTGCTCGGGCACCCAGCAGGCGGCGCTCGATGGCGAGAACAAGTACGACGGCGTGTTCGCCATTTGGTACGCCAAGGGCCCCGGCGTGGACCGCTCGGGCGATGCACTCCGCCATGCCAACCTGTTCGGCACGGCCGCCCATGGTGGGTTCCTCTGCCTGCTGGGCGACGACCATACCTGCGAGAGCTCGACCACGGCGCACCAGTCCGAGCCGGCGATGATCGACCAGATGATCCCGGTGCTGAACCCGGCGGGCGTGCAGGAGATCCTCGACTACGGGCTGCTCGGCATCGCCATGTCGCGCTATTCCGGCGCGCTGGTGGCACTGAAATGCGTGCACGATACGGTGGAGAGCACCGTGTCGGCGGAGATCGATCCGGCACACCTGCCGATCGTGACGCCCGAGGACTTCCCGATGCCTCCTGGCGGGCTGAACATCCGCTGGCCGGACGCGCCGCTCGCCATGGAGGAGCGGCTGCACCGCTTCAAGCTGGAGGCCGCCAAGGCGTTCGCGCGTGCCAACCATCTGGACCGGGTGATGATGGGCGGCGAGGATGCGTGGCTTGGCGTCGCCACGACCGGCAAGGCCTGGCTCGACACGCTGCAGGCGCTGGACGATCTGGGCATCGACGAGGCACGGGCGAGGGAACTGGGCCTGCGCGTCTATAAGATCGGCATGAGCTGGCCGGTCGAGCCGCGCAGCCTGGAAGGCGCAGCGCTTGGATTGTCCCGCCTGATCGTGGTCGAGGAGAAGCGCCCGCTCGTGGAGGAGCAGGTCCGCTCGCTCCTGTATGGCCAGCCGAACGCGCCGGTGATCGAGGGCAAGCACGACCAGATGGGGCGGACGCTGTTCCAGTCCTGGGGCGCCATCAACTCCAACCAGGTGGCGCTGGCGATCGGCCGCGCCCTCCTGGAGCGGAGGGACGATGCCGAGTTGAAGGCGCGGCTGGCCGAGGTCGAGGCCAGGGCCGCCCTGGTCGCCGAGGACCCGGCCATGGCGCGCCTTCCGTATTTCTGCCCGGGCTGTCCCCATAACAGCTCGACCAAGGTCCCCGCGGGCAGCAAGGCTCGGGCCGGCATCGGCTGCCACTACATGGCCCAGTGGATGGACCGTGACACCGCCCGCTATGCCCAGATGGGCGGCGAAGGCGCATCCTGGGTGGGCGAGGGGCCGTTCTCGACCCGGCCCCACGTCTTCCAGAACATCGGCGACGGCACCTTCTACCATTCAGGATCGCTGGCGATCCGCGCCGCCGTGTCGGCCAAGGCCAACATCACCTTCAAGGTCCTCTACAACGATGCGGTCGCCATGACCGGTGGCCAGAAGATGGAGACCGAGAACCTAGACGTGGCCGAGGTGACGCGCCTCCTCCACGCCGAGGGCGTCAGGGAGATCCACATCGTCACCGACGAGCCCGAGAAGTATCCGGGCGGTCATGATCTCGCCGCAGGGGTGAAGGTCCACCACCGCGACGATCTGGATGCCCTGCAGCGCCAGCTGCGGGAGGTTCCGGGCGTGACGGCGGTCGTCTATGACCAGACCTGTGCAGCTGAGAAGCGCCGGCGGCGCAAGCAGGGTACGTTCCCTGACCCCGACAAGCGCGTGGTGATCAACGAGCTGGTCTGCGAGGGCTGCGGCGACTGCGGCGTCCAGTCGAACTGCGTGGCGGTCCAGCCGGTCGAGACCGAGTTCGGCCGCAAGCGCCGGATCGACCAGTCGGCCTGCAACAAGGACTTCTCCTGCCTGAAGGGCTTTTGCCCCTCCTTCGTGACGATCGAAGGAGCGGTGATGAAGAAGGGCCAGCAGCGGGTAGCCGCTGAAGTCAGCGCGGAGCTGCCCGAGCCTGTCCTGCCCGCGATCGATGGCACCTACGGGATCGTCGTGACCGGGATCGGCGGCACCGGTGTCGTGACGATCGCGGCGCTGCTGGGCATGGCCGCGCATCTCGAAGGCAAGGGCATCGCCGCCATCGACATGATCGGCATGGCCCAGAAGGGTGGTGCCGTCCTGTCCCACCTCAAGCTCGCCAATCGGCCGAGCGAGGTCGGCTCGCCACGCGTGGCCGCGGGCGGTGCTCGGCTTCTGCTCGGCTGCGACCAGGTAGTGGCCGCCAGCAAGCAGGCGCTCTCCACCGTTCGAGCCGGGTTCACGCAGGCGGTCGTCAACCTCGAGGAAACGTTCACCGGCGACTTCACCCGCAACGCCGACTTCTCGTTCCCGGCCGAGCGGCTCAAGCGCTCGATCGTGAAGGCGACCGGCGAGGGTCGGGCGACCTTCGTCGACGCCACCAGGATCGCCACGGCCCTGATCGGCGACAGCATCGCCACGAACCTGTTCATGGTGGGCTTCGCCTGGCAGCGCGGCCTCCTTCCCTTGAGCCGGGAGGCGCTCATGCGTGCCATCGAGCTGAACGGCGTGAGCGTTGGAATGAACCAGGCGGCCTTCACGCTCGGCCGCCGCGCCGCGCTGGACCTGGCGGCCGTCACCGCAGAGATGGCGCCAGCACAGGCCAAGCCGGTCGCACGGTCAATCGACGAAGCGATCGAGCGGCGGGTGGCGTTCCTCACCGACTACCAGAACCGGCGATACGCCGAGCGCTACCTGCGCGTGGTCAAGCGGGTCCGGATGGTCGAGCATGCCAAGCTCGGTTCGGACCAGCTGGCCGACGCCGTCGCGCATACCCTGTTCAAGCTGATGGCCATCAAGGACGAGTACGAGGTTGCACGCCTTTGGACCCATCCGTCCTTCGAAGCGCAACTCGAGCGCGAGTTCAGCAAGACCGGCCGGCTGACCTTCCATCTGGCCCCGCCGATCCTGGGGCGGCGTGATCCAGTCACGGGGCACCTGAAGAAGACGACGTTCGGCCCCTGGATGCGCCAGGCGTTCCAGGTGCTCAAGCGCTTCAAGGGTCTGCGTGGCACCGCGCTGGATCCATTCGGACGGACGGAGGAGCGAAGGATGGAGCGGCAGCTGATCGGCGAGTACGAGCAGCTCGTCGACGAACTGCTGGAGCGCCTGACCCCGCAGAACCATGCCCTCGCGGTGGAACTGGCCGACGTACCCGGCAAGATCCGCGGCTATGGGCACGTCAAGGAGCGCCATCTCGCGGAGGCGAAGAAGCGCGAGGCGGAGCTGCTGGCCCGATACAGGGCCGCAACGGAGCCGGTGCTCGTCGCGGCGGAATGACCGCTAGCGGCGGGCAGCCCTGAAGGCCCGCATGTGGAACGCCGCGTGCGACGGGGTATAGGCATGGGCGCGGCCGACCGGGCAGGCCCGACGGGCGGCGCAACCCAGCAGCATGCAGGCCTGCCCGCTCAGCGTGCTGAGATGCCCGCGGCAGCTGTTCACGTCGTAGCCGTCTTGCCGGAACGCGCCGACGGGGCAGGTGGAAAGGCATGGCTTGGCCGTGCAGCTGGCGCAGGGGCTGCCGGTCGGCACCGCGATCGTGCCGAGCTCGATCTTCTCGGTGAACAGGATGGCCGCCCGCAGCGCATGCCAGAGCCCGTGCTCCTCGTGGATCAGCAGGCCCAAGGGTGATGGCCACAGGCGCGGGTCGGCTCGGCTGGCCCAGCGCTGGAACGGATGGAACGGCGGTCCGTCGAACGGGAACAGCACCTCTGCCGCGCCGGCCTCGCACGCGATCTCTTCGACGATGCGGCGGGTCCAGCGGTCCGCCGGGTCCCCTGCCTTGGCTTCGGGACTGGCCTGCAACTGCCCATAGAAGGCGCTGCCGACATTGCCGACGACCAGCACCGTGCCGGCTGCGACCGGGACGGCATCGTCCGGCGTGGGATGAAAGCCGCCCAGCAGGTGGAGGCCTTGCGCTTCGAGGAGAGTGCGGAGCCGGCCTGTCATGCGTCCGCCAGCGCCGGCAAGGCTGCGTCCACCCGGGCGCGCAGTGCTGGCACCACCTCCGCGTCGAACCAGGGATTGGCCAGGAACCAGCCGATGTTGCGCGGACTCGGATGGGGAAGGGGGAAGAACGGCGCCGGCGCGGCTCGCCACGCGCACATGTTGTCCGTCAGGCGCTGGCTCGTTCGCAGATAGTGCCGCTGGGCGAAGCTGCCGACCAGAAGCACCAGGCGGAGGTCAGGCATGAGCGCCCAAAGGCGCTGGTGCCAGGCGGGAGCGCATTCCCGGCGAGGCGGGAGGTCGCCCGAGTTGCCCTTGCCGGGATAGCAGAACCCCATCGGCATGACCGCGATCGAGGGGTCACCATAGAACCGGTCCCGGTCGATCTGCAGCCAGCCCCGCAGCCGGTCACCCGAGGCGTCGTTCCAGGGCAGCCCGGTGGCGTGCACCCTGGTGCTGGGCGCCTGCCCGATGATCAGGAGGCGCGCCCCGGGCTTGGGCCAGACCACGGGCCGCGGCTCATGGGGAAGCCGGCCGGCACAGCGCCGGCACGACCGGATCTCGCCCAGCAGCAGGTCGAGCTCGACCGACCCGGTGCCGCTCAGCGGTCGAGATAGCGCTGGATCCGTGCGCATGCTTCCTCGATCGCTTCCACCGACGCGGCATAGGAGAACCGCAGATAGCCCTCGCCGTGGATCCCGAAGCTGGTACCCGAGATCAGCGCCACCCCGGCCTCGTTCAGGATCTCGTCCTGCAGCACGCGGGATGATTTGCCGGTGCCGGTGATGTTGGGGAAGGCGTAGAAGGCGCCGCCTGGGTTGACGCAGGAGAAGCCCGGCAACTGGTTCAGCCGCTCGACGATGACCTTCCGCCGCTCGGCAAACGCCGCCATCATCATGTCGACCGAATCCTGCGGGCCTTCCAGGGCGGCGATGCCGGCATACTGGGCCGACGCGTTCACGCAGGAATGGACGTTGATGGCGAGCCTGGTCGCAAGGTCGATCAGCGGCTTGGGCCACACGCCCCAGCCCATCCGCCAGCCTGTCATCGCATAAGTCTTCGACCAGCCGTCCAGCAGGATCAACCGGTCCTGGATCTCGGGATAGGCGGTGAGCGAGGCATGCGGCTGGCCGTCATAGACCATCCTGGCATAGATCTCGTCCGACATGATCGCCACCTCCGGGTGGGCCCGCAGGCCCTCGACCAGCCGGTCCAGTTCCTCCTTCGGCACCACGCCGCCTGTGGGATTTGCGGGACTGTTGACGATGATCAGCCGGGTCGCAGGCGTGATGCGGCCCAGCACGTCCTCGGCGGAAAAGGAGAATCCCTTCTCCTCGAGCAAGGGGATCGGCACGGCCTTGGCGCCAGTGAACTCGATGGCGGAGCGATAGATCGGGAAGCCCGGGTCCGGGTACATGATCTCGGCACCCGCCTCGCCGAACATCTGGATGGCGAAGAACATCGTCACCTTGCCGCCCGGGACGACCAGGATCTGGTCGGGGTCGACAATGACGTTGCGGTGCCGGTGCATGTCGGCTGCGACGGCCTCGCGCAGCTTGAGGATGCCGTTGGCGGGCGTGTAGCCATGATGGCCGTCCCGCAGCGCCTTGATCGCGGCCTCGACGATATGCGGCGGGGTCGGGAAGTCCGGCTGACCGATGCCCAGATTGACGATCGACTTGCCCTGCGCCTGGAGCCTGACCGCCCGGGCCAGCACCTCGAATGCGCTTTCCGTGCCCAAGCGGTGCATGCAGGCGGCGATCCGCATCTCTTCCCCTTCCTCGAAACGGCGGCGGATCATGACCACGCGATCCAGGCGAGGCAAGGCGCAGGTGCAAGCGCGCGTTGGACAAAAAAAACCGGGTGGAGCCGTGTTCGGCCTTTGCCCACCCGGTTGATACAGAGCCCTCAGCCCCCCCGATATGTCACTGGGAGCGAGTTCCGGATGTGAGATTTTTCACAGATATGTGCGATTTATCGAATTCATCTCTCATTTTGCGGAATTGTTCCGGCAGGCAGCGGACGTACCGATGGACGGCGACCGCCCTTGGCACCGGCCGGCTCAGCGGCTAGGTTCCGGGACCGTCGCACTAGGGAGAGTTTCGATGGGTTCCTTCAGCGCTTGGCACTGGATCGTCGTTCTGGTCATCGTCCTGATCGTCTTTGGCGCAGGCCGCCTGCCCAAGGTCATGGGTGACCTTGCCTCCGGCATCAAGACGTTCAAGAAGGGCATGGCGGACGAGCCTGTCGTCACCAAGGACGAAGAACTCCGGACCACACCGGCCCCGGACAACACCGCCGACAAGCGGCCGGTCTGAACCGTTACGTGCGACGCCGGGGGTGACGCCGACGGCGCCACCGATCGAGAACAGGTTCTACACCGATGCGACCGCCCGGAGGATCATCCGGCGCGGTCGTTTTGTATGGAATGCACTCATTCGCGCTCCAGCACCATCCAGGTGCCGGTCGCCTGGCCGAGTAGCTTGCCATCCGCCTCGCTGCTGATCGTGCCCTCGGCAACCACGAGCCGGCGGCCGCGGTTGAGCACCCTGCCGGTCACCCGCACCGGCCCCGTCGACGGCAGGATCGGCCGCATGAACCGGGTCGAGAGCTCCACCGTCGCCGCCCCCTGACCGGCATCGAGTGTCGTGACGACGGCGCAGCCAAGTGCCGAATCGAGGAGGGTGGCCGCCCAGCCGCCGTGCACCGTGCCGTGCAGGTTCAGGTAGCCCTCGTTCGGGATGGCCCGGATCACCGCGTGGCCCACCGAGGCTTCCACCAGGCGGAAGGCCATGGTGGTCGCCATCGTCGAGGCATCCAGCTGGCCACCCACCAGGCCCTGGATCACCTGCAGCCCCGTCAGCGTGCTGTCGCCCGCCGCCACGCCGTCGGTCAGCGTCATCGACTTGGGCCGGGACTGCCCGCTCATGCCATGAAGGCCTGGATGCCGGTCTGGGCGCGGCCCAGGATCAGCGCATGGATGTCGTGGGTGCCCTCATACGTGTTCACCGCCTCGAGGTTCATCACGTGGCGGA
Source organism: Geminicoccus sp. (assembly GCF_036263595.1). NCBI lineage: Bacteria > Pseudomonadati > Pseudomonadota > Alphaproteobacteria > Geminicoccales > Geminicoccaceae > Geminicoccus > Geminicoccus sp. The sequence goes on from NZ_DATAGQ010000066.1 coordinate 30,687, forward strand.
TGACGTGGTACTCGTCCGAGATGCCGTTGCCGCCATGCATGTCCCGGGACATCCGGGCCACGTCGAGCGCCTTGCCGCAATTGTTGCGCTTGATCAGCGAGATAGCTTCCGGCGCTGCCTTGCCCTCGTCCATCAGCCGGCCGACCCGAAGCGCTGCGCCCAGGCCCAGCGTGATCTCGGTCATCATGTCCGCCAGCTTCTTCTGGATCAGCTGGTTCGCGGCCAGCGGCCGGCCGAACTGGATGCGGTCCAGCGTGTACTGCCGGGCCTGGTGCCAGCAGAATTCCGCCGCACCCATGGTGCCCCACGCGATGCCGTAGCGCGCACGGTTCAGGCAGCCGAACGGCCCTTTGAGCCCCTTCACGTTCGGCAGGAGGTTGGCCTCCGGCACGAACGCCTCCTCCAGCATGATCATGCCCGTGACCGATGCACGCAGCGAGAACTTGCCCTCGATCTTGGGCGTCTCGAAGCCCTTGGTGCCGCGCTCGACCACAAAGCCGCGGATCTCGCCGGCATCGTCCTTTGCCCAGACCACCGCCAGGTCGGCAATCGGCGAGTTGGTGATCCAGTTCTTCGAGCCGGACAGCAGCCAGCCGCCATCGACCTTGCGCGCCCGCGTCCGCATGCCGCCCGGATCGGAACCGAAATCCGGCTCCGTCAACCCGAAGCAGCCGACCAGCTCGCCCTTGGCCAGCCCGGGCAGCCAGCGCCGGCGCTGCTCCTCGTCGCCATAGGCGAAGATCGGGTGCATCACGAGCGAGGACTGCACGCTCATCGCGGAGCGGTAGCCGGAATCGACCCGCTCCACCTCGCGCGCCACCAAGCCGTAGGCAACATAGGAAGCGCCGGCGCAGCCATACTCTTCTGGAATCGTGGCCCCGAGCAGGCCGAGTTCGCCCATCTCCGTCAGGATCTCGCGATGGAACACCTCGTGCCGGTTGGCCTCGAGGATCCGCCCCATCAGCGCGCTCTGGCAATAGTCCCTGGCCGCATCGCGGATCATCCGCTCCTCGTCGGTCAGTTCCTCTTCCAGGAGGAGTGGGTCCTCCCACTGAAAGCGGCCGAGCCTCGCAGAGGCCTCGCCGCCCTTGGCCATTGCCAGTGCCATCATGATCTCCCACGCCCTTGCCGCGCTGCAATCTAGCGCAGCCGGTCCACAATGTTCAGGGGGATCGCCAATGCGGGTCAGAGCCCGGCGGCCTCCTTCATCGCTTCCAGCTCCAGCCAGCGCTCTTCCATGGCGGCAAGTTCGGCCCGCTTTGCTTCCAGCGCCGCGTTCGTCCTGGCGAAGCCATCCGGGTCCCGCCGGTAGAAATCTGCCGCCCCGAGCTTGGCCTCCAGCGCCGTGATCTCGCTGCCGGTCGCATCGATCTTGCCCGGTAGCCGCTCCAATTCGCGCAGGAGCCGCGTCTCCATCGGCCGCTTGATCCGCTCGGCCTTCTTTTCGGGTTCGGCCTTCGGCTTGGCCGGCTCGACCGGCGGTGCCCGCTGCACCAGCCAGTCCGAGTAGCCGCCCGCATACTCCCCGACCTTGCCGTCGCCCTCGAACACGATCGTGCTGGTGGCGATCCGGTCCAGGAAATCGCGATCATGGCTGACGACCAGCACGGTACCCTCGTAGCCGTCCAGGGTTTCCTGCAGGAGGTCCAGCGTGTCCATGTCCAGGTCGTTGGTCGGTTCGTCCAGCACCAACAGATTGGACGGTACCGCCATGATCTTGGCGAGCAGGAGCCGGTTGCGCTCGCCGCCCGACAGCACCCGGATCGGCGTGCGCGCCTGCTCCTCCTCGAACAGGAAGGCCCGCAGATACCCTACCACGTGCTGCCAGCGGCCGAGCACGTTCACCTGGTCGCCGCCTTCAGGGCAGAGCGTGGTCCATGGCGTGGCGTTCGGGTCGAGCTGGTCGCGGTTCTGGTCGAACCTCGCCAGCGTCAGGTTGGTGCCAAGCCCCACCGTGCCGCTGTCGGGTTCCAGCTCGCCGGTCAGCATCTTCAGGAGCGTCGTCTTGCCCGCCCCGTTCGGCCCGATCAGGCCGATCCGGTCGCCCTTCATGATCCGGGTCGAGAAGTCGGCCACGATCGTCCGCTCGCCGAAGCGCTTGGCGACATGCTTGGCCTCGATCACCAGCGTGCCCGAGGACTGACCGGCATCCATCCGCAGGTCGACGCTGCCGGTCCGGCCTACCCAGGTGCGCTTTTGCATGCGCAGGTCCTGCAGGCGACGCAGCCGGCCCATGTTCCGCTTGCGCCTGGCCGTTACGCCGCGATGCAGCCAGTGCTCCTCCGCGTCGATCCGCTTCTGTAGCCGGTAGAGGTTGGCCTCTTCCTCGGCCAGCACCTGTTCCGACCAGTTCTCGAAGTCGCCGAAGCCCTTGTCGTGCACCCGGATCCGGCCGCGATCCAGCCACCAGGTCACCGCCGACAGGGTGGTGAGCAGGCGCCGGTCATGGCTGATGATGACCAGCGCGCCCATGAAGCCGGCCAGCTCCGCTTCCAGCCACTCGATCGACGCGATGTCCAGATGGTTGGTCGGCTCGTCCAGGAGCAGCACGTCCGGCTCGACCACCAGGGCTGCCGCCAGCGCGATCTTGCGTGCCTCGCCGCCCGAGAGGGGCGAGGTCGGGCGGGACGGCTCCATGCCCAGCCGTCCGAGGACGGACTCGGCCATCACGTGCCGCAGGGCCTGCTCGACATTGCCCGGCAAGGCGGCGGCCACGAACTCGCCGGCCGTGGCATGCCCACCGAAGTCCGGCTCCTGGGGCAGGTAGGAGACGACCGTGCGCGGCTGCTGGAAGCGCTCGCCGGAATCCAGCTCGGCCAGTCCGGCCAGCACCTTCATCAGCGTGCTCTTGCCAGCACCGTTGCGGCCGATCAGGCAGACGCGCTCGCCCTTGGCCAGCGAGACGTCCAGTTCGTCGAACAAGCGCTTGCGGCCGAGCCCTAGGGAGGCGGAGCGCAGGGCCAGGAGAGGGGGAGTCATGGTCTGGGCGGATCTCTGGCAGGCGTCCGGAACGTGCGGAACAGGCGGGGAGTTCATGACGGCCGGCCCGTGCTATGTCAGGGGCCGACGGTAGACAAGCGTAGTGGGCATGGCATGGCGATCGATCTGGTGGAGCTGTTCGGCGGGTATGGCGTCCGCAATGCCGAAGCCTTCACCGACGCCGACCAGGCAGTGGTCCGGATCGAGGAGATCTACCGGGACGCGGTGACGCGGCTGCGCGCCGCTCTGCGGCGGTTCGCGGCGGGCGAGGATCCGGGGCGGCCGGATTCGTTCTACCCCTTCGTGGGCATGATGGTGCAGGCGCGCGACCTGGCCCTCGACGGCCGGATCGCCTACGGCGTGCTCCACGAGCCCGGCGTCTACGGCACCACCGTGACCAGGCCCGACATCTTCCGCGACTATTATCGCGGCCAGCTCGCCATGCTCATGGGCAACCACGGCCAGCCGGTCGTGGTCGGCATCAGCGACCGGCCGATCCCGCTTCCCTTCGGCGTCGACGAGATGCCGGAAGGGCTGAGCGAGGAGGAAGCCCGCCGCCTGCAGCACCTCTTTCCCATGCCTGACCTGTCCCGGACCGACGACGCCATCGCGAATGGCACCTCGGATCGCGGCGCCGACCGCCCAGGCGCCCTTGCCCTCTTCACGGCCGAGCGCGTCGACTACAGCCTGGCCCGCTTCTTCCACTATACCGGCACGTCGCCAGGCTGGGTACAGCGCTTCATCCTGCTCACCAACTACCAGCGCTATGTCGACCACTTCGTGAGCTGGGGCCGCCGGCAGATCGAGGAAGGCAACGAGTACGACTTCCTGGTCGAGCCCGGCAACGTCACCACGCCCAACGAGCGGATGACGGAGGCGGCGCCCAGCGGCCTGGCGCCCTCGCATCTGCCGCAGATGCCGGCCTACCACCTGACCCGCCCGGATGGCCGGGGGATCACGCTGGTGAATATCGGCGTAGGCCCCAGCAACGCGCGGACCATCACCGACCATCTGGCCGTGCTGCGCCCGCATTGCTGGCTGATGCTGGGCCACTGTGCCGGCCTGCGCCGCTCCCAGCAGCTGGGCGACTATGTGCTGGCGCATGGCTATGTTCGCGACGACCATGTGCTCGACCGGGAAGTGCCTCCCTTCGTGCCGATCCCGCCGATCGCTGAGGTGCAGGTGGCGCTGCAGCAGGCGGTCAGCAACGTGACCGGGCTGGACGGGCTCGACCAGAAGACCCGCATGCGCACCGGCACCGTCGCCAGCACCGACAACCGCAACTGGGAACTGCGCTACGACGAGTTCTTCGAGAAGCTCTCGCAGTCGCGCACGATCGCGGTCGATATGGAAAGCGCCACGATCGCGACGAACGGCTTCCGCTTTCGGGTGCCCTACGGGACGCTGCTCTGCGTGTCCGACAAGCCGCTGCACGGCGAGATCAAGCTGCGCGCCTCGGCCGACAGCTTCTACCGCCAGCGGGTCGAGCAGCACCTGCTGGTGGGCCTGGAGGCCATCCGCCTCCTGCGCGAGCAGGGGCCGGAACGCCTCCATTCCCGCAAGCTGCGCTCCTTCGACGAGCCGGCCTTTCGCTGACGGTCAGGCCTGCTCGGCCGCCACGGACGACCGCCTCGTGCTCCGCTGGCGGACCAGGAGCGGCCGCAGCAGGGTTACCGTCGTGATCAGGACCAGTACGCCGATCAGCATGCCGGACAGCCGATCCAGGACCGGCAGGATCGTCGTGGCTGGACCCGGCCCGGTGACCAGCGCCATCAGGTAGGCGAGCCCGCCCTGGGTACCGATATAGGCGGTCCCAGGGTCGCCGTGATGAACATGGGCCAGGAGGAAGATCCCGCCGAACAGCAGGATCGACCAGAGCACCAGCCCCTGCGGATCGACCAGGATGGTGACGGCGAGGCCGATGCCGCCACCGATCGCACAGCCCATCAGGCGCTGGGCGCCCTTCGTCCGCATCGACCCGACGTCCCTGTCCACCAGCACCACCGAGGAGATCAGCATCTGGGTGAGGCTCGGCAGGTCGAACCAGATCCAGAGGAACAGCACGATCGGCGGCAGGATGCCTGCGATGGACGCCGCCTGGGTGATCTCGAGGCGCTCGGCCGCCCGTTGCGGTACCACGGGCGGCCGGTCTGGCGCCGGCTGGAAGGCAGGATCCTCCCGCAACACCAGCGCCACGACGAGGTAGGCGAGAATGCCGAGGCTGACCTCGATGCCGCGAAACGTCACGAACGGCAGGAGCGTGGCCGGGCTCTCGAAGCTGACGCCGACGGCCATCATGAAGGTCATGCTGCCGAGGAGCACCGCATAGGAATAGGCGACGCGGAGCCGCCAGTGCGTGCTGACCCCGACGGCGGCGGCCAGGCCCAGTGCGGAGACCACCGGGTCGCCCTCGCAGGCCGCCGCGAACAGATAGCCGGCCACGCAGCCAGCGACCGTTCCGAGAAAGCGCATCGCCGCCTTGCTCACGACCGCGCGGTGATCCGGGTTCGAGACCACCAGCGCCGAGATCCCGGCCCACCAGGGATCGGGCATGTGCACGATGCAGGCCAGCATGATCGCGAGCCACACGGTCGACGCCGTGATGATGGCCTGGCGGGTCAGCGCGACGCTGGATCCGGCGGCCGTCATGGCTGGCCGCCCTCCTCGACGAAGATCAGGACGCTGACATCGGCACCCGCGAAGAGCCGACGCCGCTTGGGCAGGTCGCCTAGGTCGATCTCGACGGGGAAGCGGCGCTGGAGCCGGATCCACTCCGTCGCATAAGGCACGAACGGGACGACGCCGGGCAACTCAGCCGCCCGAGCCACGGCGCGGGCAACCGTCCGGACCGAGCCCCGATGGAGCGTCCAGGGGTCGGCCGCCAAGCGCAGATAGACAGGCTGACCCGGTGTCAGCGCATGGACGTATTGTTCCTCGAGGTTGGCCACGACCCGCCAGTCCGCGTCGCTCACCACCGCCAGCACCTGGTCGCCGGCTTTGACGAAATCGCCGGGCCGCGCCGTGAACGGGGCGACCGTGCCATCGGTCGGCGACGACACCCGGGTCATCTGCAGGTCGAACCTGGCTCGGTCGAGCTCCGCTGCGTTCACCGCAACGGCCGCCTCCCGCACCGCCACCTGGCGACGGGCATTCACCAGCGCCGTCTGCGCGGCTACCAGCTCGGCATCGGCGACCGCCAAGTCGCGATCGGCATCGTCGGCAGCCTGTCGCGGTGTGGAGCCGGTGCGGAGAAGCGACGCCTCGCGATCCTGCCGTGCCGCTGCGTCGGTCTGTCTGGCCTGGGCCTCATCGACGTTCGCCTGCGCCATGACGACGCTCTCCTGGGCCGCCGCGACATCGGCCTGGGCCAAGGCCAGCGAAGCCTGTGCCTTTGCGACGGCGATCTGGTAGGGCCGCGGATCGACCGCGAACAGCAGGTCGCCAGCCTTCACCTGCTGGTTGTCGCGGACCGCCACCTCGCCGAGCTGCCCCGGCACCAGGGGCGACAGCCGCACGATGTCGCTCGTGACATAGGCATCCCAGGTATAGGCGACGAAGGTGGTGACGACCTGGTACATGACGGCGATCGTCAGGAGTCCGAGCAGCACGACGGCTGCGAGACGCGCCTTGATGAACGCCATCATGCCGTCGCTCCCCCGACCAGTACCGCCTGTACCTCCATGCCGCAGGGCATCCGGCCGGACAAGTCGGGTCCGCGGAGGCAAAAGAGGCCACGATGTCAACGGGTCGTTAATGAGTCTGCGCTAGGTTTCCCTCATCAAGCGGTGCGCGACGAACGCGCGCCCACTGTAGGGAATGACGGCATTGTTGAACTCACCAGCCGCTGACGTGACGAAGTCGACCCCGCCGGCTGATGCGATCGCGCGCGCTGGGCAGGCCATCGGCGACCTGCACCAGCTGACCTCGCGCATCGAGGATGCCGTCGCCACCATCGAGAAAATCGCCAGCAAGACTGCCATGCTCGCCATGAACGCCGCCATCGAGGCTGCGCGCGCGGGCGAGGCCGGTCGGGGCTTTGCGGTGGTAGCGCTGGAGGTCAAGCACCTGGCCCGCGGCACGTCCGACGCCACCACTGTCCTGCGCAACCTCAGTCATGAAATCGAACGCCATCTTTGCGCAGCCGAGCTGGCCCTGGACATGGAAGGACAGCCGTCAGCCAACTGACCGCCTGCAGTCGGAGCGGGCCGCAGGGGCCGACCGGCTGCGCCAGGGGCCTGCTCGATAGCCTTGGATCGATCGTCGTCCGTGCTGCTGACCGGTGCTGTCCAGGTGTCGGAACCGAGGCTGGCGGCCGACTTGACTGGGCGCCGCATCGGGTGAGCCGGTGCCGGTCGGGCCAGACGGCGCGGACGGTTGCTAGAGCGACTTGATCCAGTAGGCCATGGGCTTGGCCGTCTCGCGCGGTTCGCCGACATCCTTCCAGGCGAACCGGCAGGTCAGGCCCTCGATGCGGTGGAAGCCGCGCTTGGTCCAAAAGGCGTCGAGCGGGACATGATCGGCCGGCCTCGCCGGGTGGTCGTCCGGCCGGATCACTGCGCAGAACAGGGCGGTATCGTAGCGGCCCGATCGCCTGGCGGCTGCCAAGCGCTCCTGGAAGAAGCGGACGCCGATTCCCCGGCCTCGATAGGCCGGCTCCAGGACCGATTCGCCGAAATAGAAGATCCGGTCGATATCGTAGCCCGCCTCGCGCAACGGCCGGGTGACGGTATCCGGCTCGCCGCGCAACGGGAGGGCCGTGGCGGCGCCGACCAGGCGGCCATCGGCGATGCAGGCGATGACCACCGCCTCGGGATCCTGCGCATAGGTCTGCAGATAGGCACGCTCGTAGGCTTCGGAGCCCTCGTAGAGATAGGGGAAGGCCCGGAATACCTCGATCCGCAGACGGGCCAGTTCGGGGAGCACCTCCTGGAGGCGAGCATTGCTCAGCTCTTCGAAACGTAGCCCGGCCATCGGTCCATCCGCCATCGCACCGTCCACCGACGCTGGCTTCGGCCTGGCACCGCCTCAGGCGCCGACCTGCCGAAACCAATCCTGCAGGTTGTAGTAGTTGGTCACGCGCACGATCCGGGCGTCCGCCACGGCGAAGAAGGCACCGCCCGGCAGCTGGTAGGTCTGCCCGTTCGCCGCTGGCAGGCCCTCGTCCGTCGCCAGGTAGGTGCCGTGGACGACGAACTCGGCGGCGGCACGATTCCCGCTGGGTTCGGCCAGCACGACGATGTCGGTGAGCTCCTCCCGGTAGCAGCGGTTCATGCGCTCCATGAAGCTGCGGAACGCGGCCTTGCCCGTCTCGCGCCCTCCCTGGTTCAGGTCATGCGCGACATCGTCGCTGAGCAGGGCGAAGAACGCCTCCCAGTCCCGGCGGTTGAAGGCATCGTAATAGGCCCTGATCAGGGCCGTGGTCTCCGCGCTCACGCAGCTTCCTTTCGCCGTTCGTCGCCAATGCCGACCGCCTGCAGGGCGGTGTCGAGCAGGTCGGGCCCGCCCCCGCTCCCGATCATCCCCTCGGACAGGATCTGGCGGTAGCGCCTGGCACCGGGCAGGCCGTTGCACAAGCCCAGCATGTGCCGCCCGATCGCCTTGAACGGCGTGCCTTCCTGCCCGCGCTGCCGGGCATAGCTGGCCATGGCTGCCGCCGCACCGGTCCTGGTAAGGCCGGCCGGGACCGATTGTCCGGCCATGGCTGCAAAGCCGGTCAGGCTCCAGGGGTTCTCGTAGGCCTCGCGGCCGATCATCACCCCGTCGAAGCATCCCAGCGCATCAGCCACGGCCTCGGGGCTTCGCAGACCGCCGTTCAGCACGATCGACAGGTCCGGCCGCTCCTGTTTCAGCCGCGCCACCAGTTCGTAGCGCAGGGGCGGCACGTCCCGGTTCTGCTTGGGGCTCAGGCCCGAGAGCCAGGCTTTCCGCGCATGCACGACGAACACCCCGCAGCCGGCCGAGGCGACCGTCGTCACGAAGCGCAGCAGGGTCGGCCATTCCTCGTCGTCATCCACCCCGATCCGGTGCTTGACCGTCACCGGAATGGACACGGCCGCCCGCATGGCACGCACGCAGTCGGCCACCAGCTCGGGCTCGCGCATGAGGCAGGCGCCGAAGGCCCCTTTCTGCACGCGCGGCGAGGGACAGCCGCAGTTCAGGTTGATCTCGTCATAGCCCCAGGCCTCCCCGAGCCTGGCACTGGCGGCAAGGGCGTCCGGGTCGCTGCCGCCCAGCTGCAGGGCAACCGGGTGCTCGGCCGGATCGAAGCGCAGGTGCCGCTCGACATCGCCATGCAGCAGTGCCCCGGTCGTGATCATCTCGGAATAGAGCAGCGCATCGGGCGCCAGCAACCGATGGAACCGGCGGCAGTGCCGGTCCGTCCAGTCGATCATCGGCGCAACGCACAGGCGTCTGGCGTGGGCCAGCGGATCGCCGGGCAGATCATGGTCGGGTGGCGGCAACAGGACGGTAGGGCTCTCTGCGGCAGGCTTGCTGCAGCGCCATGTGGCAAAGAAGGGCAGGGGTGACAAGGCCGTGGCCAGCCGCCCCTGCCGGCTCCTCAGTGAACAGGGGCTTCCTTCGCTCCCGTCATGATCGCGACCGCATCCGACATCGAGTAGTCCTGCGGCCGGATCACACAGGCGCGCCGGCCCAGTCGGTGAATGTGGATCCGGTCGGCGATCTCGAACACGTGCGGCATGTTGTGGCTGATCAGCACGATCGGCAGGCCGCGCCGCTTCACGTCCAAGATCAGGTCGAGGACCTTGCGGGATTCCTTCACCCCCAGCGCCGCGGTCGGCTCGTCCATGATCACGACCCTGCTGCCGAACGCGACCGCCCGTGCGATCGCCACGCCCTGGCGCTGGCCGCCCGAGAGGGTCTCGACGGGCTGGTCGATGTTCTGGATCGTGAGGAGGCCCAGCGCGTTCAGGTGCTTGCGGGCGTCGCTGCGCATCGAATCGCGGTCGAGCTTGCGGAAGTACTTGCCGAGGAAGCCCTGCGACAGCCGCTCGCGGCCCAGGAAGATGTTGTCGGCGATGCTCAGCGCGGGCGAGAGTGCCAGGTTCTGGTAGACCGTCTCGATGCCGGCCGCGCGGGCTTCCAGCGGCGAGCGGAACGCGACCGGCTTGCCTTCCAACAGGATCTCGCCGCCGTCGGGGTGCAGCGCGCCGGTGAGCGCCTTGATGAGCGACGACTTGCCGGCACCGTTGTCGCCGATCACCGCCAAGATCTCGCCCGGATAGAGCTCGAACTCGGCATGGTCGATCGCGACCACATGGCCATAGCGCTTGACCAGGTCTCGTGCCTGGAGGATCGGCGCCACGCCCGCGGGTGCATGGGTGTTCTGCGCTGACTGGTTCATCCGGACACCTTTCGGATCCACTGGTCGAGAGCCACCGCGACGATGATGAGCAGGCCGATCGAGAATTCCTGCCAGAGCGCATCGGCGCCAGCCAGGGCCAGGCCGTTGCGGAACACGCCCACGATCAGGGCTCCGACCAGCGTGCCGACGATCGATCCGCGGCCGCCGAACAGGCTGGTGCCGCCGATCACGACCGCGGTGATCGAATCGAGGTTGCCGGTGGCACCCGAGATCGAGCTGATGGCGCCGATCCGGCCGATCAGCGCCCAGCCCGCGATCGAGCAGATCAGGCCGGCCAGGGTGTAGACCGCGATCAGCACGCCCCTGACGTTGATGCCGGCGAGCTGCGCAGCCTCGGGATCGTCACCGGTGGCATGGACGTGCCGGCCGAACGCGGTTCGGTTCAGGACGTACCAGATGATCCCGGCGAGGATCAGCATCAGGATGGAACCCAGCGTGATGCGGGCTCCCATGAAGTTGAAGGCCGTCCCGGTGAACTGCAGGAAGGAGGCGACGGCCTCGACGTCCTGCTGCCGGATCGTCTCCGAGCGCGAATACCACAGGTTCAGCGCGCCGAAGATGCTCCAGGTGCCGAGCGTCACGATGAATGGCGGCAGCTTGAGGCGTGCCACCAGCATGCCGTTGATGAAGCCGCCGAGCACGCCGACCATCAGGCCGAGGATGAAGGCGATCGGCACCGGCACGCCCGACATCACGGCGAGGCGCCCCATCACGACCGACGAGAGCACCATCATGGCACCGACCGACAGGTCGATGCCTGCCGTCAGGATGATCAGGGTCTGCGCGCAGCCCAGGATCGCGATGATCGTGACCTGCTGGAGGATCAGCGACAGGTTGAACGGGTGGAAGAACCTCGCGCCGACGATCGAGCTGAACAGCACCAATGCCAGGGCCAGAACGATGAACGGGATCGCGGTCGGGTTGGCGTGGAGGAAGTGCTGCATGCGCTTGAGCGGCGACTTGTTGTCGACGTCGAAACTCACATGCGACTGGTCCGTCGCCGCCGGCACCGCCTGCTCGTGAACAGCCCGCCCGTTGGGGGGGGCCTTCGCAGCATCGGTCATGGTTGGTCCTCACCCAGAAGCGTCACGTCGGGTCCGGACGGACGGTGGAACGTCCTGCCAGGAGAACAGCAAGGCGCCGACCGCGCCCGGCTCCCGAAGGAACCGGACGGTCGGCGCCAGCGATGCGTTCAGCTCAGCCCCAGCAGAGCTTCAGGCCTTCCTCGGAGGTGATGGAAGGCAGGCCCTCGACCGGCTTGTCCGTCACCAGCTCGACGCCGGTATCGAAGAACGTCTTGCCGGGCGTCGGCTCCGGCTTCTTGCCGCTCTTGGCGAACTCGGCGACCGCCTCCACACCCATGGACGCCATCTTCAGCGGGAACTGCATCGAGGTGGCGCCGATCACGCCGGCCTGGACGTTGCGCACGCCCGGGCATCCGCCGTCGACCGAGGTCATCAGCACGTCCGCTTCCTTGCCGAACGCCTTGAGCGCCTCATAAGCGCCGGCCGCGGTCGGCTCGTTGATGGTGTAGACGACGTTGGTGTCCGGATCCTTCTGGAGCAGGTTTTCCATGCCGGTCCGGCCGCCTTCCTCGGCACCCTTGCCCCACTGGTGGCCCACGATCCGCGGATCGTCCTCGTCGCCGTAGCGGCTCTTGTCCTTCACATCGATGCCGAAGCCTTCCATAAAGCCCTGGTCGCGCATGGCGTCGACCGACGGCTGGTTCTCCAGCGCGTCGAGGAAGGCGATCTTGGCGTTCGCCGTCCCATCCGGCCCGAGGGTCTTGGCCGCCCAGGTTCCGATCAGCACGCCCGCCTTGTAGTTGTCGGTCGCGAAGGTGGCGTCGGCCGCGTCGATCGGCTCCAGCGGGGTGTCGAGGGCGATCACCAGGATGCCTGCGTCACGCGCCTTCTGGATAGTCGGCACGATCGCCTTGGTGTCGGATGGCGTGATCAGGATGCCCTTGGCACCAGCCGAGATCAGGCTCTCGATAGCCGCGACCTGGCTGTCGTTGTCGCCGTCATACTTGCCGGCGAAGCTGGACAGGGTGACGCCCAGCTCATTGGCCTTGGCTTCCGCACCCTCCTTCATCTTCGCGAAGAACGGGTTGTTGTTGGTCTTGGTGATGAGGCCGACGATCGTTTCCGCGGATGCGGGTGCCGCGAACGCGGAAAGCGCCAGTATCGCAGCGGCGGTCGACAGAATCATGGGGCGACGAATCATGCTCCCCCTCCTGATCGGTTGTTTGGACGTTGATCCCTGATCGACCCGTTCTGGTCCCGGTCGACGGGCCAACGGAGCGTTCGTTTGGTCTGGCCGATCACTGCTTGCCGCAGGCCTGCCGTAGCTGGATGCAAACCACCACAAGGCGGCGACCGTCAATAGATAAATCAGTTGGATTTATCTATTGACGTGCCGCTTTGGGCCGGCGCAGCATCCGGCCGCCGCGTACCGGCGCCAACGCGCACACCATCGGGTCATGGTCCGATACCACGAATGCGCCCCTGGCCGCGGACGGCCCCTGCGGGGACGGGAGGCAAGATGAACGCGTATGCTGCGGTCGGGCCCGGCGGTCGCGTGGCCCTGACCGATCTCGGCGGAAGCATCAACCAGAGTGCGGGCAGGCTCTACAACGAGCGCACGATCCTGTCCCTGATCCGCCAGCGCAGGAGCCTGCCCAAGGCCGAGATCGCGCGACTGACCGGCCTTTCCGCGCAGACCGTATCGGTCATCATCAACCAGCTCGAGGCGGAAGGGCTTTTGCGTCGACAGAGCCCGCAACGAGGCCGGGTCGGCCAGCCCTCCGTGCCAATCTCGCTGGATCCGGAGGGTGCCTTCTCGTTCGGGATGAAGCTGGGGCGGCGCTCCAGCGACCTGATCCTGATGGATTTCTGCGGAACGATCCGGGCCAGCCTGCGCGAGACCTATCCCTACCCGACGCCTTCGCGGCTCCAGTCGTTTCTCGATCGCGGTTGCCGGTCGCTGCTGATGAGGCTCACCGCCGGTCAGGCCCGCCGGGTGCGCGGGCTGGGTGTGGGTGCCCCATTCGATCTCTGGTCGTGGGAACCCGAGGTCGGTGCACCCGCCGATGTCGCCGCCTCGTGGCGGGGCTTCGACATCGCCGCCGAGATCCAGCGACAGAGCCCATGGCCGGTCCAGTTCTGCAACGATGCGTCGGCCGCCTGCGCCGCGGAGCTGGCGTTCGGGGAGAACGCGCAACTGCAGGACTTCCTCTACATCTTCATCGGCTCGTTCCTTGGGGGCGGGATCGTTCTGAACGGGAGCCTCTACACCGGGCGGAGCGGCAATGCCGGGGCGCTGGGCTCCCTGCCGGTCCCAGCGCCTGGCCACCGGCTGATCCGGAGCGCGTCGCTCTACGTGCTGGAGCGCATGCTGGCAGAGCGCGGCCAGGACCCGCGGCTGCTTTGGCGCTCCGACGACTGGTCGGGCCTGGGCCCAGCCCTGGACAACTGGATCGAGCAGGCCGCCGAGGCTCTGGCGTTGGCCTGCGTGGCCGGCATCTCGATCATCGACTTCCAGGCTGTCGTGATCGACGGGGCATTTCCTGATTCAGTCCGCACCCGCCTGCTCGAACAGGTCCGCGCCCGGTTCGAGCGGCAGGACCGGCAGGGACTGACCGAGTTGAAGATCCTGGAAGGCTCGATCGGGCCGAACGCGCGCGCGATCGGTGCAGCGAGCCTGCCATTGCTGGCCGGCGCCGCGCGCGAGCCGGACCCGGCCTTCAAGGAGCGGGCCCGGCAGCCCGCGGTGAGCATTTGAACCATTCCTGCAGATGGACCGGACATTCAAGATGACAATGCTGATCGGCGTCGACTGGGGCGGGACCAAGATCGAGGCCCTGGCGATGCGGGCGGACGGAACGGAGATCGTCCGGATCCGGGAGAACACGCCGGCCGGCGACTACGAGGCCTGCGTGAAGATGGTGGCCGAGCTGGCCCTGGCCGTGGAAGCAAGGGCGGGCGAGCCCGGCATGATCGGGATCGGGATCCCGGGCTCGCTCGATCCTCGCACCGGCGTCGCCAAGGGCTGCAATTCCACCTGGCTGCTGGGCCATCACGTGGAGCAGGACGTGGTGGCGGCGCTTGGCGGCCGGCCGGTCCGGATGGAGAACGATGCCGACTGCCTGGCTTCTTCCGAGGCGATCGACGGAGCCGGTGCCGGCAAGCGGGTCGTGTTCGCGGTCATCCTGGGCACGGGCAACGGTGCCGGGATCGCCATCGACGGGCGGCCGCATCACGGACCGAACAACAGTGCCGGCGAGTGGGGCCACAGTCCGTTGCCCTACCCGGACCTGACAGAGATCCCGGGACCTCCCTGCTATTGCGGCAAGCATGGCTGCCAGGAGACCTGGACGTCCGGCACCGGCTTCCAGAACGATTTTGCGCGCCATAGCGGCCGGCATGTCAGGGCGGCCGACATCATGGAGCTGTACAGGTCGGGCGACCGGATGGCGCGCCTGATCTACCAGCGCTACCTCGATCGTTTGGCGCGCGGCCTGTCGGTCGTCGCCAACACGCTCGATCCCGACATCTTCGTCCTGGGCGGCGGCATGTCCAACGTGGACGAACTCTACCACCACCTGCCGGAAAAGATCGGCGACCATACCTTCTCACCAGTCTTCTACACACCTGTCGTCAGGGCGAAACACGGCGATTCCTCCGGCGTGCGCGGGGCGGCCTGGCTTTGGAAGGAACGGCATTGAACGGGGACGACGGCATGGACGAGATCGGACAGCGCCTGGCAGTCGCCACGGACGTGATCCGGGCTGCCGGCGCCCTGGCGCTGGGCTATTTCCAAAAGCTCGACCAGCTCACGATCAAGAGCAAGGGCCTCCAGGACATGGCCAGCGAGGCCGACCTGAACACCGAGTTGCTGATCAAGGACAGCCTGGCCAAGGCCTTTCCGTCCGATGCGTTCTTCGGCGAAGAGACTGGACCCGGAGCCATCGAGGGTGCCACGGGTGTGTGGGTGGTCGACCCGATTGACGGAACCCAGCCGTTCGTGTCGGGCATTCGCACCTGGTGCATCTCGATCGCCTATGTGCGCGGCGACGAGATCGAGTTCGGCCTGGTGTATGACCCTTGCGCCGACGAGCTATTCGCGGCCAGGCGCGGCGGGCAGGCCACGCTGAATGGCCGCCCGATCAAGCCGCATCCGGGGAAGGACTTCACCGCCGGGATCACCAGTGTCGGCTATTCCAACAGGGTACCTGCGGCCACCGTGCTGCATGTCATGGACAAGCTCCTGCATGCTGGGGGCATGTTCCACCGCAGCGGCTCCGGCACGCTGTCGATCTGCTACGTCGCCTGCGGACGCCTGCTGGGCTATGTCGAGGGCCATATGAACAGCTGGGACGCGCTTGCCGCGATCGCGATCGTGCGCGGGGCAGGTGGCCGGACCAACGACTTCCTGGCAGGTGACGGCCTGCGCAACGGCAACATCATCGTGGCCGGACCTTCGCAGATCTACGACAGCCTCGAGGGCCTTCTACCCTAGCGCGTGATACGAATCGCGCGTTCAGGTGTGAAATGCTAGAAGCCACCGTGCGAGGAGCGGAGCCGGTGGCCGATCGGTGCTGCCGGGTCGAGAGCGGGAACGACCGAATGCGTGCGATGGCCTTGGTGGCAGGTGGATTGATCATGGCCCTTGCGGGATGTGCCGGGCGTGGGCCGGACGGCCCGGTATCCGGCGTCGCCGAGGCTGCCCAGATGCAGCCCGAAGCCGGGATCGCCCAGGCCTGGACCTATCGCAACCCGAGCATGAACCCCCGCAGCTACAGCCGGGTGCTGATCGACCCAGCCCAGGTCTATCACGGAGCCGAGGCCGACTTCGACGACTTCAGCCCGGCCGAGGTCGAGAGGTTCGCTCAGATGCTACCGGACGAGACCAGGAAGGCCCTGCAGGGCAGCTATCCAATTGTCAGCAAGCCAGGTCCGGATGTCATCCGGCTGCGCTTCACCCTGGTCGCGGTGGAACGCACCGTGCCCTATGCCGCGAAGGCCACGCGTATCATCCCGATCGGGGCCGTCCTCAACCTCGGCAAGGCCGCCGCCGGCGAGGGAGGCTCGCTCACCGGGTCCCTCACCATCCTGCTGGAAGCCTTCGACTCACAGACCGGCAAGCTGCTGGTCGCCTCGCAGCGTCGGGTCAGCCCCGGCGCCTTTGACCTGCAGGCTACCCTGGGCACGGAGGAGACGGCCATGGCGGTCGCCAAACAGGTCGCAGCGCAAGTGAAGCAGCGGTTCGACGCCATCCGCGCAGGAAGCTGAGGCTTCTTCCTCCCGCCCTTGGGCCAGCTGATGTGGAACGCGGTGTACCAGCCCGACGGCAGCGACCAGAGCGCTTGGCAGTGGCTGGTCGCGGCCTGAAGATCGACCGCCGGAGCAGGCTGGCGCACTTGAGGCGCACGTGGCCCAGGCCGGGACGTCCTTGACCTTGTTCAGCCATCATCTTGGCGGACGGACGACCTGCATCCATCGTGACGACATGAGCCAGGCTGCATTGTCGTCGAGGATGGCGTCGATCAGGCAACAGATGAACCCTTGGTGCCGCATGCCGCAGCTTGGGGGTGAACGCTGGAAGCCCTGTCCGCGAGGGTTCCAGATCCCTGGTGCCGTGCCTGGGCCAACACCGGGCCATCGTGGCCATGGCCCCCCGGGATGACGAGCAGTGGACGTTCCAGGCGACGCCCCCGGGCAGCGCCTGTGCCTGCTGGGTGGGATCCAGACGCGCCGTGAGCGCCTTCCAGCGCTGGCGATGAGCGGCACGGTCCGGCAGGTCACCTGACTTGCCCAGCCGCCTGACCATCTCCTGCCGGTACGGCCTGGTGGCGACCACGGTGGCACAGCGGCGCTTCCTGGCCACGGATCAGGCTGTCGACACATGGTACCTCCCGGAGGGGGCAGCCGCCCGGGACGCAAGGGCACAAGATCGCTCGATGTCACCGGCCGGCCCCGGCGCGGCCCGCTGGGCCAGGAGCATCCGTGGCTCGATCCAAAGCGTCGGCGCCCACTTCAGCCAGCCGCACTGACGGCGATGATGCCGTGCACCCATGCGACGTACCGCGAGGTGTGAAGGCTACAAGCCGGTGGAGGCGAGGGTGATCTGGCGGCGCGTTGGCCTGGCCTGTCGACTTGCCAGCCGAACCGTTTCCCGGAGCATCGCTTCGATCTGTTCAGGTGACAAACGGTGGCGGGCGCCCCCCGAGACCGGCAGGAGCCGGCGCGGGCGCGTCCAAAAGCCCGGGCAGGTCCTCCAGGCCCAGATAGGTCAGCCGCAACCGCTCCCGCGGGAGCAGCGCCGCGAAGGGACCGGAGGATGGACAGGTCGGGTGGACCTATCTGGTTCGTCGTCGAGACACACCACCTCGTGCAACGGCCATTGATGCGCATGCAAGACGTAGAAGTTCATTGTCCGTGCCGCCCGCAGATGGGCATCAGGACTTGGCCTCACATGACTTTCAACTGAGCAAGGCGGTCCAAGGCTAAGGGAGGGCTCTTCATGTTCCTGGCGACCAGCCGTCAGCAGACGGCTGATCCGTCTCCTGCAAGGGACCGGGCCAGCAGGCCCGGGAGGCGACCGGGCTTTGCTCACGTCGCCTTCCTGCGCGCCAACACCAAAGCGAGCGGCGCCGCCTTCCTGAGCGAGGTGGTCGAGGTCTTCCCCTACCGGATCCATACCGTCCGTCGATGGCCTGCCGGCGATCAATCCGCTTGCTGGAAGGACCGCCATCAGGAGGTGGCATGGCCTTTGCCGACCAGACCCGTGAACCGTGGCCATTGCCCAGAAGATCGAGGCCTTCTTCGGTGGCCACATCTTCGAGCGGGCGTGCGACCGGTCTTGCTGCGGCTGTGCCGCTGCTCCCTGCGGGGATCGAACAGCGATGACATCAGGCATCGCCTGACCAAGCCCTGCCACCCCTCCACGGGCTTCTCCCTACGATCCTTCAAAAAAGCGGATCGATGGCCAGGCCGACAGAATGATCCATGTCGTCAAGGAGACCACCATCAAGGCCATCACCATCCCGACTCTCAAGCACGCCAAGCACACGTCCTGGCCTTCGTCGCTGCCTGCAGCGTCGCCAGGCATCTGCAGACACTGTGATGGCGGACACCGGTCCAGGCGATCTGCGACGCCTGGAAGGTCGATCCTCAATTTACAAGATCAACCCGCACTACCTCATCT
>NZ_DATAGQ010000067.1:0-3281 GCF_036263595.1 Geminicoccus sp.
GAAGCCATCGACCGCTCACTATGTCCGGCATCCCAAGGCACTGCAGAGCCTTTCGCGCCAGTCTCCTGAGCTGCGCAGGCCGAACGAATGTGCCTGGTGGCGGCTACATAATGTTGCGCCTTGGCCTGAGCTTCCTGCACCGTCCAACCCATCACGCCCCGCACAGCCATGGCGGCATCTTGGGCGACATCGCAGCCAAGTCCTTCGTCCCAGCCGAGCGCCACCGGCGGCGCAACAGGTCGTCGAGTTCCACCACCCCCTCCTGCTCGCAGGCATAGACGAGGCCGGTGACATCGATGCTGCCGTGCGCGCCATGGAGCTGCAGACGATTGGCCTGGGACGGGAACAGGCGGGCCGACCCGATCAGGGGTCTGGCTGGGCACGATGGCGCCAGGCGACGGCTGAGCGCGCCGATGATCTCGCGACCTGTACTGCGATGGACCATCAGCAGGCCCCCGGTATAGGCGAAATATCCAGGTGCACCCGCGCTGGCCAGATCGTGCACCCGGACGGCCGGGCCTCCTGCTGGATGGCGGGAATGGGCAGTCCGGGGGCGCACCCCAGCCCAGCTATAGATGACGTCGTCACGGCGGATCCGCAGTGCCGGGAACAGGTCGTTGAACTGCTCCAGGAGCTGGACGATCTCGTCCTCCCCGACCAGGCGCACTGCCACGTTGCTGGCTTTCGCACCCTGGTTCAGGCGGGGGACAGACAGGGATGAGCCGCGTGCGATCTCATCAACCCAGGCGCCGGCAGCATTCACGATGGTGCGCACCCAGTGGCTGCACGGATCGCCGCGGCGGTCGCGGGCGTGGAGGAGCCAGGTGGCGTCCGGGCGGCGCTCGATCCGCTCGACGGGCGTGTAGTTCTGGACCTTGGCGCCATTCTCGGCGGCGTTGAAGACGGCGTCGACGCAGATGCGCTCGGGCCAGTTGAACTGGTGCTCCACGCAGCGCACCACGCCCTCCAGCCGGTCCAGGTCGCGCAGATGGCGCAGGCAGGCATCACGGCGCACTTTTGCGGGCTCGATCATGCTTGCCTCGAGCGGCACACCGCCAGGGTCGAGGCTCTCCATCAGCCGGAAGCCCCACAGCATCCGGCGCAGCGAGATCGGGCCGTCCCGGTAGATCGGCAGGTGGAAGGTGACCGGCCGCACCCGCTCGGGCACGTCGCGGATGAAGGAAGAACGGTCGCGCAGTTGGGCTGGTGACCCCCACCATGGGGCTTCTTGCCAACATGGGCCTGGTGCTCGCCATGGTGGTGGTCGGCGGCATCGGCACCGTCACCGGCCCGATTCTCGGCACGATCGTGTTCCGGGTGATCGACTACTACGCGCGCGGCTATGGCGGCGAGTATACGGTCCTGATCTTCGCCCTCCTGATGCTGGTGATGATGCTGCTTGCCCGTGACGGCATTACTGGCATCATCGAGCGGGTGAAGGGACGCCTGTTCGGCCGGCGCCAGCGCTGGGCGGCAGCGGCTCCGGCAACGAATAGCGGCAAGTAGCCGAGGCCCACCACCCGCATCCTCGACTGGGCGACCTGGATGAGAACCTTTGATCCGGCAAGCGTGCACCGCCTGCTCGACTATCCGTCTCTGGTCGAGGCGCTGCGTGTGGCGCACGGCAACGGAGCGATGCCGACGACGGCCAGCCTGGTAATGGACGAGCCCGCCGGTAGCGGGGACAAGTTCCTGTCCCTGGTCGCCTGGGCTGCGGGTGACGTGATTGCCGCCAAGCTGGTGGGCGTCTTCCCCGGCAACCTCGCCTTGCCGGAGCCGCAGCCTTCCGTGCAGGGTCTGGTCGCCCTGTTCGATGCCGCCACCGGTGCGCCTCTGGCCGCCGGCGACGGCGCCGCCCTCACCTTTCGCAAGACCGCCGCCGACTCCGCCCTTGGTGCCGACTGCCTTGCCCGCAAGGATGCTGCTACCCTGCTGGTCGTCGGTGCCGGTGGGCTAGCGCCCCATGTCGCCATGGCGCATACCAGCGTGCGCCCGTCGATCCGGCGGGTGCTGGTCTGGAATCGCACGGCGGCCCGGGCCGAGGCGCTGGCGCGGGACCTGCGGCTGCCGTCTGCCAGCGTCGAGGCGATCACCGACCTCGATGCGGCCGTGGCACAGGCCGACATCATCTCCTGCGTGACCATGTCCAAGGCACCGCTGGTACGCGGCGCGCTCCTGCGCCCGGGGACCCATGTCGACCTGATCGGCGCCTACCTGCCGGACATGCGCGAATCGGATGACGACGTCATTCGCCGCGCTCGCCTGTTCGTCGACACCCGCAAGGGCTGCGACGGCTCGGGCGACCTGGGCCAGCCGATCGCCGTCGGCCTGATCGGGCTGGACTCGGTCGAGGCCGATCTGTTCGACCTGTGCAGCGGCCGCCATCCGGGGCGCCGGTCGAACGACGAGATCACCCTGTTCAAGAACGTCGGCGGCGCCCATCTCGACCTGTTCACCGCCCGCCACCTGATGCGGAAGGCCGAGGCATGACCGCCGGACCAGCCGACCACGACCGGACGGGAGAGTCGGCCGGCAACAGCCATGTCCCGACGATCCGTTCCATCCTGGGTGGCATCCTGCGCAACGATCGCGTCGACGCCGATGGCTTCCGCATCAGCCTTTGGAGCGGCTTCTATACGACCCCGATGTTCAACAAGATCGAGCGGACCTACGGCCTGCTGCGCGACGAGAACAACATCCTGTTCTGCCTGGCCTTTGATGGCCAGCTCACCGCCAAGAGCATCTCGGATGTGCTGGGTCGCCCCAAGAACAGCATCAGCCGCGCCGTCGAGCAACTCCTGCGCAAGGAACTGATCCGCCGGGAGCCGGTCAAGTCCGACCGGCGCTGGGCCCTGCTGACCATCGAGCCAGCCGGCCTGGCCGTGATCGAGAAGACCAGCGCCCTGTTCCGCCAGCGCGAGAATGAGATGCTGAAATGCCTGTCGCCGGTGGAGCGCGTCGCACTCGACCACATCCTCGCCAAGCTGATCCAGGACGCCGAGCACTGGCTGAAGCCGTTCTGACGCCGCCCAGCCTGGGCCTCCCGTCCTCGCAGGCCGTTGCGATGTGCCGCCCATGGACCTCGTTTGGCACCGGATGCGAGCAAGCTGGACACCTCCATTTACCGGCCAACGTGTGGGGCCGGACCGCGTCGTACGGCGAGGTGACGACGACCGCGGCTCTGTGTTGGCAGGATGTTGCCTTCGGGCTGATCATCCCTGTGCCGACAGGTTCCCCTGACGCTGTTCACCCTGGCAGGGTCTGCCGCTCGAGCCAGACCA
>NZ_DATAGQ010000068.1:0-60053 GCF_036263595.1 Geminicoccus sp.
CCCCATCCGAGCTGTTCTACCAGCGTATGCTCGCCGGTGATCCGCTGGAGGCGACGGAGAAGGCGGTGGCCTATCTCAAGGAGCGGTCGTTGACATCGTACTATGACGAGGTAGCGCTTAGGGGCCTGGAGCTTGCCCAGAAGGACTATGCCCGCGGAGCCTTGGACGACGAGCGGGTCACGCGGATCCGGACGAGCCTGGACGAGCTCATCGACGATCTTCTCGATCATGACGACAAGCCGCGGACGCCGCCGCCAACCAACGACCCCGAAGCAGAGGCTGCGGTCGAGTCGTCGGAGCACGACCATCCGGCACAGCTACCCGTCCTGCGACAAGAGGAACTGCAGCCGGCCTGGCAGACGGAAACGCCCATCCTGGTCATCGCGGGACGCGGGCCACTCGACGATGCAGCCGCCCGTATTCTGAGCCAGCTGCTGCTCAAGCACGGCCTGAAGTCCCGCGTGCTCTCCTGGGACGCGTTGAGCACCGCAAATCTGTTCCGCCTGGATTCCGCTGGGGTTGAAATGGTGTGCTTCTCCTACCTCGACCCTGCCAGCGTCATCCCGGCCCGGACCGGCGTGAAGCGGGTGCACCGCAGGATCCCGAATGCCCGCACCCTGGTCGGCTTGTGGCGATCCAGCGCGCCGCCGCAGCAGGTAACCCCGCCCGTCGACATCCTAGCGGATCACTATGCGTCCACCTTCAACGAAGCCCTGAAGATCTGCATCGAGGAGGCGACCGGACAGCCGAACCCACAGGTCCCAAGTCAGGTCCAGCCAGCGCGAGAGCAGGCTGCTTGATCAACAGCGACAAGGGCCCGGCTTTCGCCAGGCCCCGATGAGGCTATCCCGGCGGAACCCTGTTCAGTCCGTCGGGGGCTTCGTACCCTGGTTGTTGTCGTCGCCCTGGTCGGCCAGGCTCGGGAACTCGCCTAGATTCTCCTGGATACGCGACTCCTCGACCGGCTGATCAAGGCCAGCCTCATAGGGGAGCAGCGACGAGCGGTGCCCATCCTCCTCAGCCACGAGCTGGGCGGCGAGGTGCCAATGGTCCTCGGACCGTCCGTGCATGCCGCCCTCGGACTCCCATAGCTCGTACGCCTTTCGGCGCACGCGCTGTTCCCACGGATCCTCGTCGGCGATGTCCTCGGCGGCATGGCGAGCCTCCTCGTCATAGGCGCCGAGCCCATCGACAGTCTCCTCGTACAGGTCGGGCCGCGATGCGTCCGCGACGGCCCAATCCTGTACTGTCGCATCTTCGCTGTTGGCCGTTTCCCCCTGGCTATCATACGAATCCACATCCCGACCAAAGATCGCCAGTGACGGGTCCATGCTTGGAGAACGCCGTTCGGCTTCTGCCAACGCCTCGATTTCCTGCCGCTCAACCGACGACGAGCGCGTCCTTGCCGCCATGTTCCTCTCCTGCCCTGCCCCGGTCATTCGATCAGACGTTGACCGCGGGGCCACCCCTGGCAGAACTGTTCCCGCGGATCTTCGTTCCGGCCGCCCAAAAGGCTGGCAGATGCGCCCCGCGCATCGGATCCCATGGGGAACCACGATATGGTGACTAGTGGGAGCACGGGTGATGAGCTGGACAAGGTGAGGAGGGCGGCGTGAGCGAGCGTGACGCCGCCATATCGTCTGAACCCTCGCTGCTGGCGACGTCGCGCCGTCCTGCGCTGGACCGTGACAACAGCCAGCTTTCGCGTGACATCTTCCTCATCCTGCTCCTGGCAGGCCTGTTCATGGTTGCCCTGCTCGCGATCGGCTGGACTGTCTATGTCGACAATCTTGCGCAGGATCGTGCGGTACTGCTTCGGGAAGAGCAGATTGTCTCGAGCCGGATCGGGGATCTGCGCACCAATCTTTCGCGCAACGTGCTGGACTACGCAAACTGGGACGATGCGGTCGAGAACCTGAGTCTTGCCTTCGACCAAGGCTGGGCGTTGCGGAATGTCGGCACCACGATCTTCTCCGACCTCCACTACGAGCTTAGCCTAGTCATCGCCCCAAACGGCCAGCCCGTTTTTGGGCAGGTCGA
Source organism: Geminicoccus sp. (assembly GCF_036263595.1). Taxonomy (NCBI): domain Bacteria; kingdom Pseudomonadati; phylum Pseudomonadota; class Alphaproteobacteria; order Geminicoccales; family Geminicoccaceae; genus Geminicoccus; species Geminicoccus sp. The sequence goes on from NZ_DATAGQ010000068.1 coordinate 2,041, forward strand.
TGGGGAGGAGGATGTCGAGCGCGTCTTGCAAGAGCTCGGCAACGGGCTGCCGGCCCTGGTGGCCGCAGCCCGAGCAGGCGCCGGATCCCCACCGGACGTCGCTACTGCCATCTTGCGAGGCGGCGAAGGCCTGACAGTCGTCGCGGCGTCGGCGATCGTCCCGGAAGCTGGCTCCCCGCTGCCCCTGCCCAAGGAGGGACCCGGCGTCCTGCTGTTCGCTCGCCGGCTGAGCGATGCCTATCTCAAAGGCCTCGAAACAGCGCTAAGCGTGACAGACCTGCGCATCGTCGCCCCCAACGTGCTACTCGACGGGCTTGCCTCCGTCGATCTGCTGGATCCGCAAGGGAGCGTGGTTGCGCGCCTTGCCTGGACCCTGCACGAGCCTGGCCGCGAACAGCTGACCTGGCTCTTGCCCACGATCATGGCGATGGCGCTCGCCATTGGCGTGTTCACTTTCCTCGCGCTGCGCGGCGTCCAGCATTCTCGGGCATTGCATGCCAGCGAGGCCCGGCTGCGCGACTTCGTCGACATATCGTCGGACTGGCTCTGGGAGGCAGACAAGGATCTGCGCATCACATGGCTCTCATCGGGGTCCACACGTCCTGGAGGCATGGATGTGGCGCGGCTGCTCGGCCAGAGTTTGGCTACACCCAACGCGGATGAAAGTTTCGCGGCAGATTGGCCCGGGTTTCGGGAACTGCTGCGCACCCGCCGGCCGATCCGCGACTTCACCTACGGTGTCGGCAATATCACCACGGGCACGTTGCGCGTCCTGCGGATCAGCGCCCAGCCCAAGCTCGATCAGCAGCGGAGGTTTCAGGGCTATCGCGGCACTGGGCGCGACGTCACGGCTGAATGGGATGCGAGCCAGCTCCTTCGCAGGAGCGAGAGCCGCTTCAAGTCGCTCGTCGAGAACCTTCGTGGCATCGTGTTCATGCACGAGGCTACGAGCGATAGTCCACAAGGCTACGATCCCCGCGGCGTCCGCTTCTTCGGTGCCGACACGTCCTGGATCATCGCCTCCCCGGATGCTCTCACGGGCAACGACCCGGACGGCTGGACCAGCACCATCCATCCCGAGGACCGCCCCCTTCATGCTTCCCTGCAGCGACGCCTGCGCCAGGAGGGCAAGCCGTTTAGCCTGGAGTTCCGCTTCCGCCATTCGATCACCGGCGAGGAACGCTGGGCACGGCAGGAGGCCTGGGCAGTCGGGGACGAGCGGGAAGGCAGGATGTCGCTGGACGGCTTCATCATCGACGTTACCGAACAGCACCGCCGGGAGGATGCGCTGGCGGCGGCCCATGACCAGTTGCGGCGGCAGAACGAGGAGTTGGAGACCGCAAGGCTGGCTGCAGAACAGGCGAACCAAGCCAAGTCGGAGTTTCTGGCTGCCATGAGCCACGAGATCCGCACGCCGATGACAGGCGTGCTAGGCATGGCCGACCTGCTGGTGCCTGAAGGATTGACGCCGACGCAGCGTCACTACGTGGACACGATTCGCCGCTCTGGCGCCCATCTTCTGAGCATCATCAACGACATCCTGGACTTCTCGCGGATCGAGGCAGGACGTCTCGACCTGGAGCAGCTGGACTTCTCGCCACAGGAGATCATGGAGCAGGTCCGCTCGCTGATGTCGCCGCAGGCGGAGGAGCGTGGCCTGTACCTCAAGCTGGACATCCAGCTGCCGCCGGATGCGATCCTGTGCGGTGACCCGACCCGCGTGCGGCAGGTCCTGGTCAATCTTGTGGGCAACGGCTTGAAGTTTACGGCGAAGGGCGGCGTCACGGTCACGGTCACCGACCGCACCCCCGCTGGCGAGAGTGCACGTCTCCTGTTCGAGGTCCAGGACACGGGCATCGGTGTGGCCCAGGAACGGCGGGCGGAGCTGTTCGAGCCTTTCGTCCAGGCGGACCGGTCCACCAGTCGGCACTATGGAGGGAGCGGCCTGGGCCTGGCGATCTGCAAGCGGCTGGTCGACGCGATGGGTGGCGAGATCGGGGTGGAGAGCGAGCCCGACAGCGGCAGCACCTTCTGGTTCGAGCTCTCGCTCGGGCGCGGCTCGCCGGAAAGGGCAGCCAAGCGTAGCAGCTCGGTCTCCAACCATGTGCGATCCCTCAAGGTGCTGGTGGTGGACGATGTAGTGGCCAACCGCGAGCTGCTCGCCGCGATGCTTGGCCGGTACGGCCACCGTATCGATCTTGCCGAGAACGGTGTCTTGGCCGTCGAGCTTGCCCAGCATGCCGAGTACGATCTCATCCTGATGGACATCCAGATGCCCGTCATGGATGGCCTCGAGGCGACAAGGCGCATCCGGCAGCTGCCGGCACCTGCGTGCAACGTGCCGATCTTCGCCCTGACCGCGAACGTCATGGCCAATGAGCGGGCGCGCTACCTGACGGCCGGCATGGACCGCTGCCTCACCAAGCCGGTCATATGGGCCGACCTGCTGGCGGCCCTGGCCCTGGTGGCCAGTGGAGAGCCGCTGGCGCAAGCCGCAGATCAAGTCACGCCGCCGGAGACACGCCCGGACCAGCTGTCGTCCGGTTCGTCGTTCATGCAGCAGCCCCTCCTCGACCGGAGCAGGCTCTCCATGGGCGGCAAGGTGTCGCCTGAGATGTACGCCAATCTCCTGGCCCGCGGCATTCAGGGTGCCGAGGAGAGCTGCCGGCGCCTGCGTGCAGCCTTGGGGGAGCCGGACGCCATGGCCAAGGAAGCGCATCGGCTGCGCGGCACGGCGGGCACGTTCGGCCTGCTCAGGATCTCCGCGTTGGCGGGCGCGATCGAGAAGCAGCTGGAGACCGGCAGATCCCCTGCGGATCTGATCGACCAACTGGAAGAGGCGTTGGCAAGGACCCGGGAAGAGGCGGCGGGCGCCTGAGATCCGTTGGCTGATGCGGCGCCCGCGCCGTGCGAGCAGCCAACCCGCCGGCAAACGCGACCACATGTCGTCGGCAATGGATGGTGGTTCACGCCTGCCGCCGGTGGAATGATCCGTGACTTTCTGCGCAATCTCCGTCTCATTCCACGCACGGTTCGAGGGCAATGATCCGGCGTGCCGGCGGCTTGCTGCGCCCGCCCCATTTCACCCACCGCGAGGTTGATGGTGCCCAACAGGCTTCGACCAAAGAAGAAGAGTCACATCTGCACTGAGCGGCCGCCATTCGAGTGCATCGCCCTCTTGCTACAGGGCGGTGGCGCCCTGGGCTCCTATCAGGCGGGCGTCTACCAGGCACTGGCCGAGGCCCGGCTGCATCCGGATTGGGTCGCGGGCATCTCGATCGGCGCGATCAACTCGGCGCTCATCGCCGGCAACCCACCGGAAAGACGGGTCGAGCGCCTGCGCGAGTTCTGGGAGGCGATTACCTCGCCGCCTTTCGGGATCCCGACCTTCGATCAGGTGGAGATCAAGGGCGACTTCAACCGCACCGTCGTCAACCAGATGCGTGCCTTCGGGATCCTGCTGGGCGGTGCCCCGTCTTTCTTCGTGCCCCGCCCGCTGCCACCGGCCTTCTATCCCGCCGGCTCAGTGGAAGCGCTGAGCTACTATGACGTCGCACCGTTGAAGTCCACGCTTGAGCGCATGGCGGACTTCGACCGGATCAATGCCTGCGACATGCGCTTCAGCGTGGGTGCGGTGAACGTGCGCACCGGCAACTTCGTCTATTTTGACAACACGCGGCAGGCGATCAAGCCCGAGCACATCATGGCGAGCGGCGCCCTGCCCCCTGGCTTCCCAGCCATGGAGATCGAAGGGGAGCACTACTGGGACGGCGGCATCGTGTCCAACACCCCCCTGCAGTGGGTACTGGACAAGCAGCCCAGGCAGGACACGCTGGCCTTCCAGGTGGACCTGTGGAGCGCCCGGGGCGACCTGCCGCGGAACCTGACCGAGGCGGACGTCCGGCAGAAGGAAATACGGTTCTCCAGCCGGACCCGGGCGATGACCGATCGCTTCAAGGAGGCGCAGCATCTGCGTCACGCCCTGAACCGGCTTCTGAAAAGCCTGCCGCCGGAGCGCAAGGATGACCCGGACGTGGCGATGCTGCGCGATGCCGCCGATCACAAGGTCCACAACATCATCCAGCTGATCTACCGCTCCAAGCGCTACGAGGGAGCGGCAAAGGACTACGAGTTCTCCAGGCGCACAATGGAGGAGCACTGGCACGCCGGCTACCATGACGCCGTGCGGACGCTGCGCCATCCGGAAGTGCTGGAGCGCCCGAAGACGCCGGACGGCGTGTTCACCTTCGACTTGGCCATCCAGGGCCGGGAATGACCTGCATCTCCCGCAACGACCTGCACGAGGTGACGATGAACGAGGACGACGTTCGGCGCCGGGCCTATGCCATGCCGCTGACCAGCCCGGCCTTCCCGCTCGGGCCCTATCGCTTCTACAACCGTGAATACCTGATCATCACCTACCGGACAGATCCGGCCAAGCTGCGCGATCTCGTTCCGGAGCCGCTCCAGATCGACGAGCCGCACGTCAAGTTCGAGTTCATCCGCATGGCCGATTCGACTGGCTTCGGTGACTATACCGAGAGCGGCCAGGTCATCCCGGTGTCGTTCGACGGCCGCAAGGGCGGCTATACCCACTGCATGTTCCTGGACGACCACCCGCCCATCGCGGGAGGCCGCGAGCTTTGGGGATTTCCGAAGAAGCTGGCCAAACCGGTGTTGCGCCATGACATCGACACGCTGCTGGGCACGCTGGACTACGGCTCCGTGCGCATCGCGACGGGCACCATGGGCTATAAGCACAAGGTGGCGGACCATGACACCGTGCTGGCGTCGATGCGCACGCCGACCTGGCTGATCAAGATCATCCCGCATGTCGACGGGACAGCCCGCATCTGCGAGCTGGTCGAGTACTATCTCGAGGACATCGACCTGAAGGGTGCATGGACCGGCCCTGCAGCGCTTGACCTGGCCTCGCATGCCCTGGCACCGGTGGCCGAGTTGCCCGTGCTGGAGATCATCTCGGCCACGCATATCGTCGCCGACCTCACGCTCGGACTGGGCAAGGTCGTTCACGATTATCTGGCCTGAACCGGCCCGACCCAATTCTGCGGAGTTCCGATCCATGCGCCTGCAAGACAAGGTCGCCGTCGTCACCGGTGCCGCCAGTGGCATCGGCAAGGAGATTGCCAGGGTCTATGCCCGTGAGGGTGCCAAGGTCGTCATCGCCGATCTGAACTTCGAGGCGGCCGACTCCACCGCCAGGGAATTCGACCCGTCCGGAAAGCGTGCCATGGGCGTGGCCATGGACGTGACCGACGAGGGACAGGTCGACAGCGGCATGCAGAAGGTCATCGACACGTTCGGCTCGCTCGACGTGCTGGTCAGCAATGCCGGGATCCAGATCGTGGCGCCGGTCGTCGAGTTCGAATTCGCGAAGTGGAAGAAGATGCTGGCCATCCACCTGGACGGCGCCTTCCTCACCACGCGCGCGGCACTTCGCCAGATGTACAAGCAGAAGAGCGGCAGCGTCATCTACATGGGTTCGGTCCATTCCAAGGAAGCCTCAGTCCTGAAGGCGCCTTACGTGGCGGCAAAGCACGGGCTGCTGGGCCTGGCCAAGGTGGTTGCCAAGGAGGGTGCCCCTTACGGCGTGCGCTCCAACGTCATCTGCCCGGGCTTCGTGCGCACGCCACTCGTCGACAAGCAGATCCCCGAGCAGGCCAAGGAACTTGGCCTTTCCGAGGAGGACGTGGTCAGGAAGGTGATGCTGAAGGAAACATTGGATGGCGAGTTCACCACGGTCGAGGATGTCGCCAACACCGCTCTGTTCCTGGCCTCGTTTGAATCCAATGCGCTGACCGGTCAGTCGATCGTCGTGAGCCATGGCTGGTACATGAATTGAGCGGATCCGGCGCTCAACAGATCCAGCGGCTCATTGGACGTCCGTCTGCTCATGCCGACCAGGATTCGACCGGTCGGTGGACACCAGGCCGGACACTCCGTGTCCTGGGACCCGTATGCCGCATGGAACATGATGTTCAGCTCTGCCAAGGCATTTCTTGGGAGCGGAGTTCTGACATGTGCCTGTCGCTCTGCCGAGTGTAGCGGGCCTGACGCCGTGCGCATGACTTGGGCAGCCGGTACCGCCACCAAGCCCTGGAGCAGCAGGTCGTTGGGCTCACGCTCTGGCACGATCCGCCCGATCGGGATGTCCTTATCCTGTTTGTTTGCGGGCTTGGTCCCCCGCACGGCGCTAGGTTGAACCACGTAGAACGTGACATTGCTCAGCCGGTGGCCGGCTCCTGAACGGTTGGCTCCTCAAGGCATGAGATGCGCCGATCGACGGCTTGCCGGATGCCGGTGACGAGATGATCGGCCAGGAGGGTGCCGGCAGCGGACAGGCCCGTCGCCCGATGCAGTCGGATGTCCGCCGCTGGCAGGTCCGGCAAGCCGTCGTTCGCAGAGAGCCGACACAGGCGTGCCGGGAGCGTTCCGGCCTTGACCACGGTAACCGCCAGCCCTTCGGCAACGACCGCTTCCACGGCCGCGAGGCTGTGGCTGACGAAGGCCAGCCGCCAGGGCCGCTCGATCCGGTCCAATGCCTCGATTGCCCAGCGGCGCAACAGGCAGCCGGCCGGATAGAGGGCCAGTGGCAGGGGATCCAGCTCTGCCGTCCCGTGAGAGTGGCTACCAGCCCAGATCGCCCGCTCCCGTCGGACGAACGCTCCCGCCCCCTCACCCTTCTCGTGCATGGCCACCACGATGTCGAAGTCCTGCCCTAGCCGCTCGGGCATGTGGGCAGTCAGGCCGGTCTCCATCCCGAGGCGGACGCCAGGATAGGCAGCGGCGAACCCCGCGAGCAGTGGCGGCAGGATGATGGATCCATAGTCGTCCATCATGCCCAGCCTGACATGGCCCTCGATCTCGTGCGCACGCAGACGGCTGACAGCCTCCTGGTTCAGCGCGAGGATCCGGCGCGCATAGCCGACCAAGCCCTCGCCTGCCGGGCTCAATTCCACCTGGACGGTGCTGCGGTGGAACAGCACGACCCCCAAGCGATCCTCGAGCCGACGGATTTGCATGCTGACGGCGGACTGGGTCCGGTTCAAGGCGCAGGCCGCCCGGGTGAATGATCGGTGCTCGGCTACCGCCACGAAGGCCTTCAGCAGATCAGGATCGAGGTCGGGCGTGGTCATCTCGAATCTTGATCAGGTTGATCACATCAATGCCATTCCCTGATAGGAAAGCCTGCTGTCAGCTTGGGCGCAAGCATCGTCATCGAGGAAAAATGGAAGTAGTTGGTGTTGTCGCTGCCGTGCTCTCCAGCACCTTGGGGGGGACCTCCATCGGCGCTACCCGCTATCTGGCCGGTATGCTGGACCCGCTGGCCATCGGCGTGTTTCGCTTCGGGATCGGTGGCGCACTGCTGCTGCCCTTCGCGCTGCTGCAAGGCGCCGGCTGGCCAAGGCGGCAGGACTGGCCGGGCGTGGTGGCGCTGGGCCTGCTGTTCTTCGGGTTGTTCCCGATCCTCTTCAATGCGGCTCTGATCTATACGACTGCCGCGCGTGGTGCGCTGGCCCTCTCCACCCTCCCGCTACTGACCATGCTGACGGCAGCCTTGCTCCGCGTGGAACCGCTTGGCTTGCGCAAGGCGGCGGGCGTTCTGATCGCCATGGCAGGCGTGGCCATCGCGCTGGTTTCCGGCTTAGCCGATGCACCCGTAGGTGCCTGGCGTGGCGACCTGCTGATGGTGACAGCCGCTTTCTGCATGGCCCTCTACAGCGTGTGGTCGCGCCCTTTCATCGCGCGCTCCGGGCCGATCCCGTTCACGACGATGGCCATGGCCGCCGGTGCGGCCGGCCTGACCGTCGTTTCCCTGCAGCAGAACAGCTTCGCGCCGTTGCACGGGTTCGGCCCAGGACCCTGGATCGCCCTGTTCTATCTCGGCCTGTTCGGCGGCGCGCTCGCCTTCTGGCTCTGGGCCTATGCGCTGCGGCACACCACTCCCACCCGCGTGGCTGTCTCCGTCACCGTTAATCCCATCGCGGCTTCCCTGGTCGGAGCGACAATCCTGCGCGAACCGCTGCACTGGCAGGTCGGCCTGGGCTTGCTGGGCGTGTTCGGCGGGATCTGGATTGCCATGAGTGAAGGCGGCGCCCCGCGAAGTCCAGGCGCGGTTCAGAAGGTGCTGGTGACCTTGGACAGCGTACGGGGACGATCAGGATCCCGCTGGCGCGCTTGAGCCGCACGCGCGATGGCTGGATAGGCCAGTTGCAGCGCTGCCAGCGGTGCACTTACCGGATCGACGGTCGGCATCCGCCAGGTATCGTCCGATGCACAGCCCAACATGATCACGGAAGCCCCCTGGGCCGCCAGTTCCGCGGCCGCTGTCCGGACGTCACCCTCCGTGGGCCCGGGCAAGGCCAGGGCAACCACCAGGAAGCCGGGTCCCACCACTTCGCGCGGCCCATGGCGCACCTCCGCGGCCGACAGGGCCTCGGCTGACAGGCCGCAGGTCTCCTTGAGCTTCAAGGCGATCTCGGCACCCGCGGCAAGACCGGCCCCCCTGGCCAGCACAAACGCATGCTCAGCACCTGCAAAGGGGCCGATCTCGAGGCCGCCACCCGCAGCTGCGGTAGCGTGCAGCTCGGACGGCAGTCGCCCCAGCACTCGATGCAGATGGTCATCGTCGCTCAGATCCGCAGCCAGTGCCAGCACGCCCGCCATCGAGCAGATCACCGACTTGGTCGCAGCCACGCTCCGTTCCGGCCCGGCCCGCTGGTCGAGCACGAACTCGGCCGCGGCCGCCAAGGGCGACGCCGGATCATTGACCAGTGCCACGGTCCGGGCACCCGCCGACCGGCCCCAGGCTGTCACGCCAATCACGTCCGCGCCTTGCCCGGACTGCGAGACCGCCAGCATGAGCGCCCGCTCCACCCGTGGCTCGGCTCCGTCTCGTGTCACAAGCGAAGGCTGCAGTGACATGGTCGGCAAGCGAAGACGGCGCAGGAAGGTCCATGCGGCAAACGAGCAGACATGATCGGAGCTTCCGCGGCCGACGGTCACTCCGAGCGCGGGCGGCTCGGCCAGCAGGGCAGCGACAAGAGCGCGCCGCTCGGCCACCCCTTCCTCCAACACAGCCGCGACCCTGTCCGGCGCGGACAGGGCCTCTTCCTCCATCAGGCTGGCGACGGGCACGGGCGGCTCACTCCTAGAGACTTCGGTTGCGCTGGCGCCAGACAGCAGCCAGCTGGTCATTGTGCTCGTCCGAGCCGGCCAGGGCCGAAGCACGCCAGACAGGCGGCGGCAGGCCATGTTCCAGCAGCATTTCGGCCACCCTCGCAGCCAGAACCTGCAAGACGATCGCACCGCTCACGCTGGACAGCGCGCCCACGCGCATATCTTTCCCGAGCGGCACCACCGCATCGCCCTCCGGCGCGCCATTGTCGAGCACATGATCGGCCAGGGCGAACAGAGACGGCTTCTCCGGTCTGGTCCTGGCGCAGGCTGGCGAGCCTAAAGCCAGGACGCTCAGCCCCCGCTCCTTGGCCTGCCGTGCGACCTCGACCGTCAGCGGCGTGGTGCCGCTGGACGAAATTGCGATCAGGACGTCGCCTGTCTGCCAATCATGCCGGTCGATGACGGCCGGCGCGAACTCTGCCATCCGCTCGAGCGCAGTCTCAACCGCCGCCCCTTCCGAAAACGCCAGCACCGGTGAGCTCATCGGAACGAAGCAGGCCGACGTCCCCGCCCGGTGGTGCAGCTCCAGCGCGAGGCACTGCCCATGTCCGGCACCGAAGAGCCAGATCGTCCGGTCTGTCAGGGCGGCCTGGACGCAGGCCGTTGCGGCGGCTTCCAAGGCCGGCCGGCCGGCACCCGACAGTCGCGCCACGAAGGCGGAGACTTCGGCAAGGTAACTATCGACGACGTTGCTCATGAAGACAGCCTATCAGCATCGCACCGGGCCGTCATCGACCGGTGCCCGTCATGGTGCTAGCCGGCCGGCTGGGTCATCAGCAGGATCGAGATCCGTCGATTGGAGGGATCCTGGGGCTGGTCGGGCAGACGCGGTTCAGTGTCGGCCTTGCCGATCACTTCCGCCACCCGGCCCGGTGGCAGCTCCATCTCGACCAGGGCCAAGCGTGTTGCATTGGCACGGTCCGCCGAGAGGCGCCAATTATCCGATCGGGATCCGCTGGCGAAGGGGCGAGAATCGGTATGCCCGCGAATCGACAGCCTGTTCGTACCTTGCGCTACCGCCGCCAGGACGACCTCGAGAAGCCGGCGCGCTTCGGGCGAAAGCTGGTCGCTGCCCGAAGCGAACATCGCCACGCTCTCGCGATCCAGCAGTTCGATCCGCAGGCCGTCCTTGGTCCGAGTCACCTGGACCTGGTTCTTCAGGGCAGCAAGATCTTCGCTCGCACCGAGTGCTGCCTCGATCTGCCGCTCGACCTTGTCAAAGCCTCTGGCTGCATTGTCCGCGTCGGATGCCCAGTCGCTCCGCATGTTCTCGGCGACCTCGTCGCCCACGGGGCCAAAGGCTTCGGCGACCCGGTCGGCGAGTTCGCTCTCAACCTGTTCCCCACGCGGCGGGGTCGGCGACATGTCGAACGGCGAAGACGGCGGCTGCTGGATGAACGTCGGCTCCAGCAGGCTGCTGCCCTGCAGGATTCCGCCCTCGCCCGCGGGCTGCAGCCGGCTGGCCGAGCTAGGGTCGGTGAAATAGTCGGCCAGACCTTCCAGCTTCGCCTTGTTGGTCGTGCCGAGCAGCCAGAGCCTGAGAAAGAACGCCATCATCGCCGTCACGAAGTCGGCATAGGCAACCTTCCAGGCGCCACCGTGATGGCCACCATGGCCGCCCTCGATGATCTTCTTGACGACGATCTTGCCGTCGCGCTTGCGGGCCATGGCCTGTCAGGCCGCCAGCGGGTCGGCGGGGAGCTGCTGGAGGAACTCGTCCACCGCATGGAAATTCGGCTGGAGATGCGTTGGCACGCTGCCGCGAGCCAGTTCGATCGCGACTGGCGCCGAGTGGCCCTGGAGATAGGCTACCAGACAGTCGCGGATGATCGCGTAGAACTGCCCGTCCTCCTCGAAGGTCTGGGCCATGCGTGCGGCCATGGGCCCGAAGATGCCGTAGGACAGGAAGATCCCGAGAAAGGTGCCCACCAGCGCGCCGCCGATCATCTTGCCTAGCACGTCGACCGGCTGATCGATCGCCCCCATCGTCTTCACGATGCCCAGCACCGCAGCCACGATCCCGAGGGCCGGAAAGGCGTCGGACATGGTCTGCAGGGCACCCGAGTTCATGAGCTGCTCGGTGTGGTGCTTCTTCAGCTGTCGGTTCATGCTGTCCTCGACCTGCATCGGGTCGTCCAGGCTCATGGTCATCATCCGGACCGTGTCCGCGATGAAGTCGCAGGCGAAGTGGTCGTGCTGGATCTTGGGATAGCGGCCGAACAGGGCACTCTCGTGGGGCTTGTCCACATGCGGCTCGAGGGCCAGCACGCCCTTGGTCTTCAAGAGCTTCACGATGGTGAACATCAGGCAGAGAAGGTCGCGATAGTCGTCCTTCTTCCACTTGGCGCCGCCGAATACCCGCTTCAGGCCACCCAGCGAGCCCTTGATTACCTGCCCGCCATTGGCCACCAGGAAGGTGCCAGCGCCGCCGCCGCCGATCATCATCAGCTCGAAGGGTGCGGCCTTGATGATCAGACCGAACTTGCCGCCTGCCAGGGCATACCCGCCGAAGATCATCGCGAAGACGAGAACGAGCCCGATTATGGCGAACATGGACGGCCGACGCCTCCGCAAACACTGCCGGAGGCCAATCTAGCCAGTTTCCGTTGAAGAAAGGTTAAGGCAGCTGCGCAGACAGCTATGGCCGGATGGGCATGCTCAGCCCTTGTGGGTCTCGCGCAGGAGGCGCTGCTTGTCGCGCTGCCAGTCGCGCTCTTTCTCGGTGTCCCGCTTGTCCACCAGCTTCTTGCCCCTCGCCAGACCGAGCTCGACTTTCGCCCAGCCTCGCTCGTTGAAATAGATCGACAAGGGGACCACGGTCAGCCCCTTGCGCTGCACGGCACCTTTCAGGCTGTCGATCTGCCGACGACGCATCAGCAGCTTACGGGGCCGCCGGGTCTCGTGATTAAACTGGTTCCCGCCGTGGAACTCGGGGATGTAGGCGTTGAACAGCCACAGATCGCCCTGCATCTCCCCGGCATGGGCGTCACCGATCGTGGAACGCCCCTCCCGCAGCGATTTCACCTCGGTGCCGCTCAACACGAGGCCCGCTTCGTAGCGCTCGTCGATGAAATACTCGTACAGCGCCTTACGGTTCTGCGCGACGACCTTGCGGCCTTCTACCTTCTTGGCCAATGGAGCCTTCTCAGTTCTTCAGCCCGACGGCACGCAAGGCCCCGGCTATCCGCTCCTGCGAGGATGGCAGGGGCTCGACCAGGGGCAGGCGCAGCTCCGCGCCGCAGCGGCCCAGGAGGGAAAGCGCGTACTTGGTCGGGGCGGGGCTGCTTTCACAGAACAGGGCCTGGTGGAGCGGCATGAGCCGGCGATGAATGGCCAGAGCCTGCTCGGCCTGGCCCGCCGCCCACGCAGCGTGCAGCTCGGCACAGAGCTTGGGCGCCACGTTCGCCGTCACGGAGATGCAGCCATGGCCGCCATGGGCCAGGAACGCCAGGATGTTCGCATCCTCGCCCGACAGCTGGAGGAAGTCTGGTCCGCAGGTCTCAGTCGTCAGGAGCGGGCGGACAATGTCGTTCGACGCGTCCTTCACGCCGATGATCCGCGGCAGCTGGGCCAGCCGGCCCATGGTCTCCGGCGTCATGTCGACGATGCTGCGCCCAGGAATGTTGTAGATGATGATCGGAATGCCGGTCGCGTCATGGATGGCCTTGTAGTGAGCATAGAGCCCGGCCTGGGTAGGCTTGTTGTAGTAGGGGGTGACGACGAGTGCCGCGTCGGCGCCGGCCTTCTCGGCGTGCTGCGCAAGGTTGATGGCCTCCCGGGTCGAATTGGAGCCAGCCCCGGCGATCACCGGCCGACGGCCAGCTACAACACGGATGCACTGTTCCACCACCCGCTCGTGCTCTGCATGACTGAGTGTCGGGCTTTCGCCGGTCGTTCCGACGGGAACGAAGCCGTCGGTACCCTCGGCGATGTGCCACTCGATCAGGTCGCCCAGCGCTTTTTCGTCGATCGCACCGTCGCGAAACGGAGTGACTAGCGCGACGATGGAACCACGAAACATAACAATCAACCTTTTGGTTCTTTTGGCTTGGAGCTCAGCCGTGCTTCAAGGATAGTCGCGGGCACGTACCCTGGGCAAGCCGGGGACGACCTTTGCCGGGACGATGACTTGATGCGCAGTGCTTCAGCGTTCAGCTCGAAGTTCCGGTCGAAACTGCTCGACCACCGCCCGCGGATTCGTCTGCACGGCCAAGCCGCTGCCCGTCTCTGTTGCGTCGTCGGCATGCTCGCCCTGGCACTGCCGGCTCCCGTGGAGGCGGAAACGGTCAAGGACGTGCTGCGTGCCGTCGAGAACGGCGATTATGCCTGGGCACGTGCGAAAGCGACGGACGCGGGCGGCACGCTCCTGCGCGAATACGTGGTCTGGCGCGAACTGCGGGATGGCACACCCCTGCCGTCATTCGAACGCTTCCAGGCACATCTCGAGGAGCCTCTGGCTTGGCCGGACGGCCGGCGGATCCAGGCTCGTGCCGAGGAAGCACTGGACAGTTCCAAAGACAACGAGACGGTCCTGGCTTTCTTTGCCGAGCGCGAGCCGCTCACGAGGCAAGGACGTACACGGCTCGCGATGGCACTGCTCGATGAGGGCCAGCGGGACCAGGCACAGAACCTCGCGCGCAAGGCCTGGATCGAGGGGCGGTTCTCTTCGTCCGAGGAGGAATTCTTCCTTGGCAGGCTCGGAGACCTGATCGGTCCCGACGATCATCGCGAGCGGCTGGATGCGGTGCTGGCCGCCGGGCAGTGGGCCGAGGCCCGCCGCCAGGCAAAGCGGGTCGATGCCGGCCACCGGAAGTTGGCGGAGGCTCGCATCCTCCTGCAATCCGGTGCGAAAGGGATTGATCGAGCCGTCGCGGCCGTACCCGATGCTTTGAAGGCCGATCCGGGGCTGACGCTCGATCGGATCACAAGGGCGCGCAAGGATGGGCGCGATGTCCGTGCGAGAGAGTTGCTGCTGCTCACCCGCAGCGCCGCCGACCAGCCTTCGGCCTGGTGGAAGGAGCGGCAAATCCAGATCCGCGACCGCCTGGACGCCCGGGCGTTCAAGGAAGCCTATCGACTGGCCACGGCACATCGACAGCCGGCCACCGATTCCAGTTTTGCCGATGCCGAATGGCTGGCAGGCTGGATCGCGCTCAGCTTCCTGGACCGGCCGAAGGATGCGGCCAAGCATTTCGAGGCCATCGCCGGCACCGTTTCTTCGCCGATCAGCTTAGCGCGGGGCGGCTACTGGGCAGGACGGGCCCGCGCCGAGGCTGGGCAGACGGATGCCGCTGCCGTCCGCTGGCAGGAAGCTTCGCAGCACGGCACGACCTTCTATGGCCAGCTGGCCTGGCTGGAGGGCGGGCATCGGCCTTCGCTGCCTCCCCTGGACTTCCCCGCCGCCGGAAAAGCGCTGCGGGAGACGTTCGACAAGGACAAGCTCGTCCGGCTGGCCCGTCTTCTGTGCGAGCATGGCGGCAACGACCAAGCTGGCAGCCTGCTCGCCTTCCTGGCCGATAGATCACTCGGCCAGTCCTCGACACTTGGCCTGGTGGCGGAACTCGCCGCCGACTGCAAGCGGATGGACACGGTTGTCCAGACGGCACGGCTGGCCCAGCGAACCGGCCGGCTGAATGCGGCAGCGGCCTTCCCGGCGCCACCCTTCGCGTCGCTCACCAAGTCGCTGGGTGTCGATCCGGCCCTCGTGACCGCAGTGGCACGCCAGGAAAGTCAATTCTATGCGCGAGCCCAAAGCCCGGCGGGTGCGCTCGGCCTGCTGCAATTGATGCCGGGTACCGCCAAGGCCATGGCACGCCGCCAGGGCGTGGACTATGCAAAGTCCCGGCTGCTGACGGACCCGGTCTACAACGTGTCGCTCGGTCGGACCTATCTGGAGGAGCAGCTGAACAAGTGGGGAGAGCCGGCCATGGCGATCGCCGCCTACAATGCCGGGCCGCAGCGCGTCTCGACCTGGATCGACCGCTATGGCGACCCGCGCGGCAAAGGCCTCCACGAGCTGATCGACTGGATCGAGATCATTCCCTTCACCGAGACACGCAACTATGTCCAGCGGGTCCTGGAAGGGCGCAATGTCTACCGTGTTCGGTTTGGTTGGGATGCCGAGGTGGCCGGCCATCCGTTCGAGCCGCGGGTGATCAACCCTTCCTGATCCATCATCTTCGGAGATCAGGCGTGCCTCCTGCAGATGCTTCGCTGCTGTCCGTTGAAACGATTCGTGCTGCCGCTTTTCGGCTGGCAGGCCTTGCAGTGCGGACACCTCTCCTCGAGAGCCCGTTGCTGAACGCGAAATTGGGCGGACGGCTGCTGGCAAAGGCCGAATGCCTGCAGCGCACCGGCAGCTTCAAGTTCCGTGGCGCCTACAACGCCGTCAGCATGACCGGCGGACGACCAGTGGTGGCCTTCTCGTCAGGCAATCACGCCCAGGGCGTAGCCCACGCTGCCGAACTGCTGAAGATACGGGCAACCATCGTGATGCCGGCCGACGCGCCGCGCACGAAGATCGAGAACACGCGGGCCTATGGCGCGAATGTCGTGCTCTACGACCGGCGGACGGAGGACCGGGAGGCGATCGGGGCAAGGATCGCGCTTGAGGAGGAGGCAGTGCTGGTCCGGCCCTACGACGACCCGTTCGTGATGGCGGGACAGGGTACGGTGGGGCTCGAGATCGTCGAAGATTGCCAAGCGCGATCCATCGTTCCCGATGCCGTCCTGGCACCGGCCAGCGGTGGCGGGTTGATTGCCGGGGTCGCAACCGCCGTGCTCGATAGCTTTCCGAGTGCCGAGGTCATGACAGCCGAGCCGGCCGGATTCGATGATCATGCCCGTTC
The DNA here is from genome assembly GCF_036263595.1 of Geminicoccus sp. Taxonomy (NCBI): domain Bacteria; kingdom Pseudomonadati; phylum Pseudomonadota; class Alphaproteobacteria; order Geminicoccales; family Geminicoccaceae; genus Geminicoccus; species Geminicoccus sp. The sequence continues at coordinate 18,090 of NZ_DATAGQ010000068.1, forward strand.
GCTCGCAGCCGGGGAACGACTGTCCCATGATGGCGGCGTGACAATCTGCGATGCGCTGATGTCGCCGCGCCCGGGCGAGCTGACATTCCCGATCAATCGCCGCCTGCTCGCGGGGGGCAAGGTGGCCGACGAGGCTGCCGTGCGGCAGGCGATGCGGGTGGCGTTCCAGTACCTCAAGCTGGTGGTCGAGCCTGGCGGCGCGGTGGCGCTCGCGTCCGTCCTGAGCGGCGGCGTGCCGATCCACGGCCGGACGATCGTGGTGGTGCTGTCAGGCGGCAACGTCGATGCCGGACTGTTCGCCGAGATCCTGGGTCAGGAAGCCGATACTTGACCGACAGCCGTGAAACGAGGGTCGACTGGCCTGTCGTGGATGGCATGCGCCTGCGCTGCATCAGCTGGCGCAGCGAGGGGCCGCGCCGCGGCACGGTCGTCATCTGTACGGGCCGGACCGAGTTCGTCGAGAAGTACGACGAGGTCGTTCAGCAGCTGCTGGACAGGGACCTGGACGTGGTCGCATTCGATTGGCGGGGACAGGGCCTGTCCGATCGGTTCCTGCCTGACCGCGCGAAGGGGCATGTCAGAGGGTTCGAGGACTATCTCGCGGATCTGGACACTGTCACTGGCTTGATCGAGGCGCGAAGCTTTCCCCGACCGCGCCTCATGCTCGCGCATTCGATGGGCGGCCAGATCGGCCTGCGCTTCGTCCACGACCGACCAGCCTTTTTCGCAGCGGCCGCGATGACGGCGCCGATGTTCGGCATCCAGTTCAACGGTCTGCCCGGCCCACTTGCAAAAGCGACGGCGGACCTGATGTGCCTTGCCGGCCGCAGCGAAGCCTATGCCTTCGGCCAGGGGCCCCGAGCCTACGCACTTGGTCCGTTCGAGGGCAACCTGCTCACCAGCAGCCCCGATCAATACCACAGGCTACGAACCCTGCTCGAAGCCGATCCCGAGCTGGCCTTGGGCGGGCCGACCTTCAGCTGGCTGAGCGCCGCTCTGGGATCCGTCCATCGGACGCAGCGGGCGTCATTTGCGAGGACGGTAAAGTGCCCCATGCTGCTGGCGGTCGGTGGGCACGAAGGGATCGTCGACGTCAAGGCGATCGAGAGGATCACCGGGTGGCTTCCAAACGCCGAGCTGGTCCACATCCCCCACGCCCGCCATGAGATCCTGATCGAACAGGAGCCTCTCCGAGCCCAGTTCTGGTCGGCGTTCGACCGCTGGCTCAGCCAGCCTGCAGGCGCAGCGCCGCCACCTTCGCCATGACCTGGTCGAACATGGCCCGTGTCAGCCGTCCGGTCTGAATGTTGTAGCGGGACGTGTGGTAGCTGGAGACAAGGCTGGTGGCGTCGTCGATGCGATGGACTGTCGCGTGGCCGAATGGGAAGTCGGACGGCCGACAGCCGAAGCCTCGCAAGGTCGACTCGTGTGCGATGCGACCGAGCGCCAGGACGACCTTTGGCCGGGGCGGCATTGTCAGCTCGTCCATCAGGAAGCGCCGACAGGTTGCGACCTCGGCTGGCGTTGGCTTGTTCTCCGGGGGGACGCACCGCGCGGCATTGGTCACGCGGGCATCCAGGAGCCGGAACCCGTCGGACGGATCGGCCCGATAGACCCCTTCGGCTAAGCCATGCGCCGCCAATGCCTCATAGAGGATGTCGCCTGCGAAGTCGCCGGTGAACGGCCGCCCGGTACGGTTCGCACCCCGCAGCCCGGGAGCCAGGCCCACCACCAGCACCGATGCATCGCTCGCGCCAAACGAGGGAACCGGCGCATGGTGCCAGCCGGGAAGCTTGATCCGGTTGGCTTCACGGAAGGCGGCCAAGCGTGGGCAGAGCTGGCAGTCGGCGGGTGGCGTCGCCCGTGGTGGAAATGTCCCGGTCAGGTTTCGACCTGCTCGTCGTCTTCCTCGTCCTCGCCTAGGCCACGTTCCAGATCATCGGCCACCATGGGCCGCGGGTTCTCGCGTGCGATCAGGGGCATGAGGTCAGCCAGATCGACGAAGAAATCGGCTTGGCGGCGCAGCTCGTCGGCGATCAGCGGCGGCTGGATCTTGATCGTCGAGATTACCGTAACCCGCTTGCCGCGCCGCTGCACGGCGTCGACGAGCCGGCGGAAATCGCCGTCGCCGGAGATCAGGACGATGTGGTCCAGGAAGTGCGACTGCTCCATGATGTCGACGGCGATGTCGACATCCATGTTCCCCTTGAACTTGCGGCGACCGGAGGTCTGAGTGTATTCCTTCAACGGCTTGGTCACCATGGTGTAGCCGTTGTAGTCGAGCCAGTCGACAAGAGGCCGGATCGGCGAATACTCCTGCTCGTCCAAAAGAGCCGTGTAATAATAGGCCCGGATAAACCGACAAGAGAGGTTGAACGTCCGCAGCAACCGCTTGTAGTCGATGTCGAACGCCAACGCACGCGCGGCTTGGTAGAGATTGGCGCCGTCGATGAACAGCGACGTCCGGTCGTCAGGGTGAAGGATATCTGAGGGCAGGAGCCCCATCGGGCCGCTCCGGAAAGCGTTGTTGTGTTGCCGCCACTCGGCGGAGACTTCCGTCTAGATCGATCGCAACGCCGCGGCAACCGCCCTGCGACCAGGAGGCACCAACCTGTCACCTTATGGTTGGGAGGTTCTCCACGACACATGGGCGCCAGATTCTGGAGCAGGTTGTTTGCACCTGCGGCTCCGATGCATTAAATGAGAGAACGACGTCGTATTTCCCGGAGTTTTTCATGGCCCGCATCACCGTCGAGGACTGCGTCGAACGCGTCCCGAGCCGGTTCGAACTCGTCATGCTCGCAGCGCAGCGTGCCCGCGACGTATCGGCCGGCGCCGCCTTGAACGTCGATCGCGACAACGACAAGAACCCGGTCGTGGCGTTGCGCGAGATCGCCGAAGACAAGATTGACCTCGATCATCTCCGCTATGAGTTGATCCACGGCCTGCGCCGTCATGCCGAGATCGGCAGCGAGGAGCCGGAAAGCCTGCAGGATGAGCTCGATGCGCTCATGCCGGCGCCCGATCTCGGGCAGATCGGGCAGATGCCCGAGGACGTATCCTACCAGGATCAGGACATCATCGAGGACGAAGGCTTCGAACGCTGATCCATTGGTTGTAGCGGCCGCCTGGCGGGCAGAGGCGGTCGCGGGGGAGTTCAGGCGACTGTGACGCTGGAGCTTGGTGACGAGAGCCTCACGAAGGTGGCTGCCGAAGCACCGGCGGAACCGGCCAAGCCCGTTTCACGACGCAAGGTCCTCCGCCAGTACGAGCTGGTCGATCTCGTGCGCGCCTATGATCCCAACGTGGACGAGGAACTTCTTGACCGCGCCTACGTGTTCACTATGCGTGCGCACGGGTCCCAGCTCCGGGCGTCCGGCGACCCATATTACCACCATCCGGTAGAGGTTGCTGGCATCCTGGCCGGGCTGAAACTGGACACGGCATCGATCGCGACGGGCCTGCTCCACGACACGGTCGAGGACACCGTCACCACCAATGCCGAGATCGCGCGGCTGTTCGGCAAGGAGGTGGCTCGCCTCGTCGAGGGCGTGACCAAGCTCAACAAGATCGAGCTGCAATCCGCCGAAACCGCCCAGGCCGAAAACTTCCGCAAACTCCTCCTCGCCATGAGCGAGGACATCCGGGTGCTGCTGGTCAAGCTCGCCGACCGGCTCCACAACATGCGCACCCTGCACTTCATCAAGAACGAGCAGCGTCGCAAGCGGATCGCCAGGGAGACGCTCGAGATCTACGCGCCGCTGGCCGAGCGCATCGGCATGGAGGCGATGAAGGAAGAGCTGGAGGACCTGGCGTTCTCCGCGCTGTGGCCCGAGCACCGGGAAGGTGTGCTCCATCGGCTGGACATGCTGCGCCAGGGCGACACCGGGCTCATCGAGCGCGTATGCTCCTCCTTGCGCGAGACGCTGCACAAAGAAGGCATTGAAGCCGAGATCACGGGACGGGTGAAGACCCCGTACTCGATCTGGAAGAAGATGCAGAACAAGAACGTCAGCTTCGAGCAGCTGTCTGACTTGATGGCCTTCCGGGTGATCGTGGGAACGGTCGGCGAGTGCTATGCGTCACTCGGCGTCATCCACGGCAAATGGCAAACGCTGCCAGGCCGGTTCAAGGACTATATCAGCCTGCCCAAGCCGAACGGTTATCGTTCGCTGCATACCACGATCCTTGGTCCTGAGGGTCGCAAGGTCGAGATCCAGATCCGCACCACCGAGATGCACGAGGTGGCGGAGCTCGGGGTAGCCGCGCACTGGGCCTACAAGGATGGTGAGCGTCCGCGCGACGGCCGGCAGTTTCGTTGGCTGCGCTCGCTCCTGGAGATCCTGGAACATACGAATGACCCCGAGGAGTTCCTGGAGCATACTAAGCTCGAGATGTTCCAGGACCAGGCCTTCTGCTTCACGCCAAAGGGCCAGCTGATCAGCCTGCCCAGGGGTGCCACCCCGGTCGATTTCGCCTATGCGGTCCATTCGCAGATCGGCGATTCCTGTGTAGGCGCCAAGATCGATGGCCGGATCGTGCAGCTGCGCACCCAGCTCAAGAACGGCGATCAGGTCCAGATCATCACGGCTAAGGGCGCAACCCCTTCCCCGGCCTGGGAACGATTCGTCGTCACTGGCAAGGCGCGGTCGCGGATCCGGCGCTTCCTGCGGCAGCAGCGTCGTTCCGAGTTCATCGACCAGGGCAAGGACCAGGTGATGAAGCTTGCCGAGCGGGAACACCTTCCGTTCGGCGAAAAGCACCTGGACAAGGCTCGCCAGACACTGTCGCTCAAGAGCGTCGAGGACCTGCTGGTCGCCGTGGGTGACGGTACACTATCCGCCAAGACCGTCATCGACGTCGTCCGCAGCGAATTGCAGCCGGCACCTCCTCCCCCTGAAGAAGAGCTTGTCGCTTATCGTTCCAAGGGCACGCCGGTCGAGCAGACCGAGCATGCCGGGCCGATCCGCGGCCTGCCGCCAGGCGTGGCCTTCCACTTCGCCGGCTGCTGTCATCCAGTGCCGGGCGACCCGATCATAGGTCTTGTCCGGACGGGCAAGGGGATCGCCATCCACCGGCTCGAGTGTCGCAATGTTGCTGCCGAAGAAGCCGCCGGCATGATGACGTTGGGTTGGAACGGCCGGCAGGCAGACGCGACAGCTCCTGCGCGACTGGCGGTGATGGTCATCAACAGGCCGGGCGCGCTAGGCACGGTAAGCACCGTGATCGGCAAGCAGGGCGGGAACATCACCGACGTGAGGATGAACCGCAAGGACGAGGAGCTGTTCGAGATCACCCTGGACGTCGAGGTGAATTCACGCGAACAGCTAGATCAGATCCAGGCGGCGCTACGGTCCAGTGCCATCGTCAACGGGGTCGAGCGCCTGCTGACGGGCTGATCTGACGGCGGCACTGGTCCTTCAGGGCCGATCGAGGTCAGGCAGCCCGCTTGAGTGACAGATTGGACCACACGCTCTGCATAGCTGTGACCAAATGGTCAACCAGTTGGTCGTCGTGAAACGGCGACGGCGTGATGCGCAGACGCTCGGTGCCCCTCGGAACAGTCGGATAGTTGATGGGCTGGATATAGATCCCGTGCTCCTCAAGGAGCAGGTCGCTCGCCTGCTTGCAGAGAACTGGATCACCGACGAAGACTGGAACGATGTGCGAGGGATTGTCCATGACGGGAATGCCGGCCGCGGCGAGGCGGCGACGCACCGCCGATGCGCGTTCCTGGTGCTGGATGCGCTCGGCATCGCTCGCCTTGAGGTGCCGGACGCTGGCCAAGGCGGCACCCGTGACGGCGGGAGGCAGCGAGGTCGTGAAGATGAACCCGGGGGCATAGGAGCGAACTGCATCGATCAGAGCGACAGAACCGGCAATATACCCACCAAGCGCACCGAATGCCTTGGCGAGCGTGCCCTGAATTACCGTCACCCGGTGTTCCTCGCCCAGCATCTGGGCAATGCCGCCGCCACGGTGGCCGTACATTCCGACCGCATGAACTTCGTCAAGGTATGTCATCGCGCTGTGGCGTTCGGCGAGATCCAGGATCTCGCGAACCTTCCCGAAGCTGCCGTCCATGGAGTAGACGCCCTCGAACGCGATCAGCTTCGGGCGGTCCGGTGCGGTCTCCTTCAGCATCTGCTCGAGATGCGCCACATCGTTGTGCCGGAAGATCCGCTTGGACGTTCCACCACTCCGGATGCCGGCAATCATGGAAGCGTGGTTCTTCTCGTCGCTGAAGACGATGCAGTCCGGCAGCAGCTTGGCCACTGTGGAGATTGCTGCCTCGTTGGCCACATAGCCCGACGTGAACACGAGCGCGGCCTCCTTGCCGTGGAGATCGGCAAGTTCGCGCTCAAGGGATACATGAAGGTGGTTGGAGCCGCTGATGTTGCGCGTGCCGCCTGCCCCGGTGCCGTGCTGTGTGACGGCCGCAAGGGCAGCTTCCACCATGAACGGCCGGGTTCCCATGCCGAGATAGTCGTTCGAGCACCAGATCACGATCGGCCTTACGCCACGAGCGGTATGGCGCAGGGCCCGGGGAAACGAGCCCACCTGGCGCTCGATATCGCAGAACACCCGGTAGCGACCCTCCACGCGCACGGCCGTCACCGCGTCGCGGAAGATGCGCTCATAGTCCATGATGTCGTTCCCAAGACCTTGCATGACGTCGACCGCGCCAATGTGCGCATGCTTGACGATGGAATCCAGCCTTTCGCTTCAGCTCAGGCCAGGATGTCGCAATCGGGGTCAGGCCGCCCGCGCATAGGCGAAACGCCGGGCGCCACCATGACCGGCCTGATCGAGGGAGCGGCGGTCGAATGCCTCGTCGTGCAGGAACGCTACGGAACCAGTCTCAAAGCCGTTGAAGTTGGTCCGTAGCGCGTTGCTGTAGGCCCCCATCTGCCCGACCTCGATCCAGTCCCCCTCATCCATGTCGGCGGGGAGCCAGTGTGGCCCCGGCATCGAGTCGATGCTGTCGCAGGTCGGGCCGAACAGGTCGAACGCCATTTGCCTCGCATCGGAACGCCGGCCATCCGGTCGTACGGCACGTAAGGGGAACTGGGGCCCAATCCACTTCAGCTCAGCCAAATTCCCATAGACGCCGTCGTTCAAGTAGAGGGAGGAGCCGCGCCGAAGTTCCACCCGGGCCAGAACCGATGCCCCATCGGCTACGAGGGCGCGACCAGGCTCGCACTGGAGCGGGGTACCCTCCAGGCCATGATCGATGACTGCCTTGCGGATCGTCGCCACGAACTGGTCGAAGAGCGGCTCGTCGCCTTTGTAGCGACCGGGAAAACCCCCACCCACGTCCAGCATGTCGACGGGGCCCGTCTCGCGCACGACCTCGCCACACAAGGCGATCGCACGCCGGAATGCCAGCGGGTCCAGGCACTGCGAGCCCACGTGGAAGGTCAGCCCGACCGTGCGGCCATAGGCGCGCGCCGCGCGCACCAGGGGCGGTGCCTCGTCGACCTCGCAACCAAACTTCCCGGTAAGGGTGAGTACCGCTCCGTCACCCGGCACCGCCAGACGCACGAACAGGTCAAGATCCAGTGCACGCTCCGTCACCTGCACGATCTTGGCAAGCTCCTCCTCATGGTCGAGCACGAAGGAGCGCACGCCATGCTGGAAATAGGCTTCCGCAATCGCCTCGGGCGACTTGACCGGGTGCATGAAGTGGCAGACCGCACCAGGGAACTGGCGCCGGACAGCACGAACCTCTCCAATCGACGCTGTGTCGAAATGGCGGATGCCACCCTTCCAGAGCGCGTCGAGAACGGATGGCGTGTCGTTGCACTTTACGGCGTAGAGGGTGTCGCCAGGAAAGGCGGCAACCATGCGCCGTGCCGTCTGCTCGACCACATGAGGCCGAACGCCGACGATTGGGTGCGAATTTCGGAGATGGGAAAGCAACGCCTCGGCGCTGCCGTAGCTAGGGGTCATTTCCAACCTTCCGAGAGACCACGGGGGTCCAGGGCTGATCAGAAAGCCGCCGCCGCGCGCGCCGCAGTGCATGGGCTTCTTTTCGTCGACCCGGTAGATAGGGTCAGACCCCCCGGGGTGCAAGGGCAAATTGACCTCAGGGAAGGTATCGCGCAGCCCTACGGTGCTGCCACGCCCAGGATTTCAGCGCCGAGCCTCAAGATCGGCGCATCGCCGTTGTCAGTCAGTGGCACGGCATTCCAGCCGAACAGGGGCTTTCCCCCAGGATCGGCGTGCAGCATGCGCAAGGTCCGGATGGGCTCGTTGCTGTCCCTGGCGCCGGTGATCTGGTCGGTGGTCGTGACAATGCAGCGCTCGCACGGCGTGACAAGGCGAAGATGCAAGCCGCCGATCCTGATCTCGCAAAGTCTGTCCTCCGCCCATGCGGGAAGCCCTTCGACCACGATGTTCGGCCGAAATCGGTCCATGGGCACGGGTTCCTGGCCGTGCTCCATCAGAACGTCGTTGAGCCGGCCCAGGGAGGCGGTGCTGGTGACGAGGAGCGGGAATTCGTCGGCAAAGGCTGCATGGGCGCCAGGCGGCGAGACCTCCGGACTACACGGCCGATGAACCGTCGGGTCGAACTTCACCAGCCGGACCGGACGCTCGAGAAAGCGGGACAGTGCCTGATCGACGGCTGCAGGCTGCGTAAAGGCGGAAAACCGATCCCGCCAGATCGCGACCTCGATCGGTTCGCCAGCCTGATCCAGATCGATGGCATAGGGCTCTGCGTCCAGCCTGAGCACGAGCTGCCCGCTACTGAACTGCGGGACGATCCTTGCAAGGGCGGGCGCCTCGCGCTGGGTGATGAAGCGGCCATCGGGTCGAACGATCAACCAGCGCCGGTCGAAGGCCAACCCCATCGGCTCGACCTTGACCTCGTCCAGGGTGATCCCCCGGCAGCCCTTGACCGGGTAGACGAACAGCCCCGCTATCCTTCCACGCTCCATCAGCCGATCCTCGTGGCGGCGAGCTTGTCCTCGTCCAACTCGATCCCGAGACCGGGAGTCTCGTCCAGGTTCATGCAGGCCTGCCCGTCGACCTCAATCGTCCGGGCCAGACCGTGGTCTCGCCTTGCCGTGGTCCATTCCGGTGGATCGTAGGGGAACTCCAGCGGCAGCATGGGACCAAGCCCCGCCACCAGATGAGCGTTGCCCAGGAGACCGATGCCATTGCCCCAGGTGTGCGGCGTAAACGCGATCCCGGCTGCCCTCGCCTCACGGAAGACATCCGCCAGGCCGGAGATGCCGCCGCCGCACACCACATCCGTCTGCAGGACATCCACGCAGCCGGCGCGGATGAAGGTGCGCATGCTTTCCAGATCGCGCGCGAGTTCTCCGGCGGCGACGCGAATCGGCGTGGCGTCGCGCAGCGCCTTCATACCCTGCACGTCCGATCGATGCAGCGGCTCCTCCAGCCAGAAAACGCCGAGTGGCTCCAGCGCCTTCGCCACCGCCAGGGCATCCTTGAGTGTCCATGAGGGTGAGGCATCCCACGGCATCCGCCAGCCCTGGTTGCAGTCGACCATCAACTCCATGCGGTCGCCGATGGCGGTCCGCACCGCCTCGATCTTCGCGACGTCCTTTCTCCAGTGTTCCTCGTGGAAGCGTATCTTCATATGGCGGTAGCCGCGCTCGGCGAAGGCGGCCGCCTGCTCGGCCATGGCCCCGGGGTCTCGCAAGGTGCCGGACGAGGCATAGCATAGGATCCGGCCGGAACTGCCACCCAACAGGCGCCAGACGGGCTGGCCGGTGATCTTGCCGAACAGGTCCCATAGGGCCAGATCGAGCGGCCAAATCCGGCCGTAGAAGAACGAGAGGTTGTCGATGATTCGGGCGTGACGGGACAGGTCGCGCGGGTCATGGCCGATGAACAGATGTTCGTTGCCGGCGAGGCCAGGCATCGGATCGCCAGAACCGATGCCGACCAGCCCTTCGTCCGTGGCGACCCGGACGATATCGACCACGAAACGACGACGAGGAACAGGGTCCCAGGATGCAGGGAACGGCGGATCGAGATCGATCGCGTGATGCGTCAATTCGATCTTGGTGATTTTCATCCTGGTTGCTTCTCCGATGCCACTTGCGGCGCTGCCTGTCGTGCGGATAGCACGGGAAGAAGGTGCAGTCGGAGGATTTGCATGTCGTCAAGCTTCGGCCTTGAACGGGGTACACCGGTCGCCTTCGGTGAAGACCGGGTATTGGCGGTGGCTGAGGACGTGACCGCCATGCTGGGATCGGCAGCACGGATCCTCCTCGTCACCGACCGGGCGATTGCATCGCTGGATCGAGTCGTGGCGCTGCGCGAACGGTTGGCGATGGCCGGACACCACGCGCTGATGTATGCGGAGATCGTGGGCGATCCTGACAGCGGCAAGATCGAGGCGGCGGCCGAGATGGGACGACGCCACGCTGCGAGGCTTGTGATCGCAGTGGGTGGGGGATCCGCGATCGACGCCGGCAAGCTTGCGGCCGTCGCGCTCGCCGGCCGGCAGCATCCCGACACCTACGCCCTGTGCGCCGTTCCCCTACCCCGCGACACGCTTCCGATCATCGCGGTACCGACTACGGCCGGCACCGGGGCGGAAATGACCCGCACCGCCGTCTTCACGAACAGCCATGGCCATAAGGTCTGGGCCTGGGGTGAAGAACTGCGCCCGGCGCTGGCCGTGCTCGACCCTGCCCTTTCGGTGTCATTGCCGGCCAAGCTGACGGCGTGGACGGGGTTGGATGCACTTGTGCACGCCATCGAGGCTGCGACAAACCGGCGGGCGAACCCGCTGGTGGCGGCCTCGGCCCTGCACGCCATCCGCCTGGTCTGCCGCCACCTCGGCACCGCGTTGGACGAGCCGGGCAACCTGGAGGCGCGTGGCGGCATGCTGATTGCGGCAGCGCTCGCCGGCACGGCCATCGACAATGCCGGAACCGGCATCGCACATGCCATCGGTCATGCGATGGGGACCTTGGCCCATGTCCATCATGGGCGGGCCGTGGCCCTGGCACTCAGTGCAGCGCTGGAGGCCAATCAGGAAGAGACGCCGCGGCTTCATGCCGACGTCGCCACGGCGATGGGCGTGCTGCCGCAGGACCTCGTCGCCAGCTACGATCGGCTGCTCGACGAGGTGGAGGTAGGTCGAGATCTCTCCGATGTCGACCTGGGCCCAGACCAGATCGACGAGCTCTATGCCACCACCCTGTCTCCTGAGAACATGCCGATGCTGCAGGCGAATTGCCGGCACTTCACCGAGGAAGAATTGCGCGAGCTGATCAGCGCAGTGCTGACAGGCTGACGTTTGGACAGAGGGTCAAGGCGGCAAGGCTACAGCCGTTACTGGACCTCCGTCTCCTCCAGTTCCCGGAGATGGGTAAGCGCCAACCCGTCGGTATCCGGACTGGCCGCCGCAACCTTCAACAGTTCCCTCGCGCGGACGCGTCCCACCTCGCTCACCGAGGCTGGACCAGTCATCAGCAGCTCAGCCAATCGCAGTGACGCCAGCGGATCGCCCTGGCTCGCGGCACGTTCCAGCCAGCTGCGCCCGACCGCTTGGTTCTCCGGCGGTTCACTCGGACGGGTCAGCAGGATCCCCAGCCGCGCCATCGCAATGACGTCACCGCGCTCCGCCGCGTCTCGATAGTTGATCGCCGCTTCCTTCGTGTCTTTCGGCCATTCGGGGAGCGACCTGAAGGCCGGGTCCGCGATCATGCCGGCAAGGCGCAGGGCTTCCGGCTCAGACTGCCGGAGCCGCCGCATGAAACTGGCCATGCTGCCCATCTCCGGCAGCGGCTCGGGCGGCTGGCGGAGCATGGCCTGGCGGTGAAGCGCGACCATATCGCTCGGGCTCAACCGACCTGTGGCAGGCTGTCCGAGGCTGCGCTGGTATCCGCTCACCGTGTCCAGGAGCCACTCCGACGGCTGCCCATCAATGGGACCCTGCCACCAGCCCATCAAGTTCAACGACCGCTGGACAGCCTTCAGTTCGCTCGGTGTCAGGGCCACCAGTTCGATGCCGGCCACCTCCAGCTCCACCGGCATGAGATAGATCTTCTCGCCGTCCAGAGACCCCTGGAAGTCCGGCTGCTGCTTGCCGTCAGTCTCCTGCTTGACCTCGTCATGCACCTTTCTCACGAGGTCGACCACCTCGAGGCCCGGTGTCTTGAGGTAGCGCATCAGCGCCATGGCATAGGGGCTGTTGGTTCCGTCACCGTCATAGGCCACCGTACCGGCCTTGGTGGCAAAGGAAATCAGAGTCTGGGGCGGCACCTCGCTCGGGCTCGCCCAGCCGGTCTCGGAAGTACCGATGCCGCTGGACCGGGACGGCCCGAGACTTCGGGCCAGACGACCGAACGGATTGTCACGACAGGCGTCGATGAACACCATGGCGATCTTCTCGGCATGGCTGGCATCCTCGATCAGCTCGTCCAGGCGCGGAAGCCGGCGCAGGGTCCGCTCCGTCTTCACTTCCGCGTCGATCGGCACGATGTAGTTCTTGCCACCGTGCTGGAATCCATGCCCGGCATAATACACAAGAGCCAGGTCAGCCGATTCGGCCTCCTCCGCGAACTCCTCGGTCCGCTCGTCCATCCCGGTGCCGTCGAGGTTGATACCACGGATGACCTTGTCAAATCCGATCTCCTCCAAGGCATCCGCAATGCCTTCGGCATCCCGTTCCGGATTCACCAGCGGATTGGCATGCTCGTAGTCAGCGTTGCCGATCACGAGCGCCACCCGGCGCAAGTCCGACGTTCCGGCTGCAGCCTGTTCGAACATCTCGTCGTAGATCGCAGGTGAAGGGTCGGCCGCGTTGGCCTCGGCCTCCGGCTCAATGGCGGGAGGCGCCTGCTCGTCCGGCTTGGCGACGGCAGGCTCCTCGGAGAGGCTGACGACCACAGTCGTGGCTGCCGGCACAGCCTGGGTCGTGGGGACAGCAGGTGTCGGAGCCGCGGGTGCAGCAACGTCGGCTGCGGGGGCCTCGGCGACTAACGGTTCGGGCGGCGCGGCGACCGGCGTCTGAACTACGTCTAACGGAGCCTGGCTCGTCGCCTGCTCTGTCTGCCTCGATGCGACTACCTTCTCGAGCCAAGCTACGATCTCGCCGTCAACCTGCTCACGTGCCGGCTGGCCTTGGCTCGCGAGCCAGCTGGTCAAGGCCTGCCTGGAACGAGCCCCCCAGATACCGTCGACATAGCCGATGTCGTAGCCCAGGTCGGCCAAGCTCTGCTGGGCCCGCTGGATCAGCGCCCGCCGCTCTTCCGCGGCCTGCGCCTGCCGTTCCCGTACGACTTCCTGGACAGCCGCGAACATCTGCTCGTCCGGCTCGTCCCAGGGCTCCATCCCTTCACCGTCCGCGAATGCTTCCATGGCTTGTCGGGTCTGCGTGCCGACACGCCCGTTGATGGGCCCAGCGTAATAGCCCAGTTCGCGCAGCCCGACCTGGATCTGCCGGACCAACGCCTCCGGATCGACAGGCTCGGCTGCGGCACCAGTACCTGGAGGCAGGCCATCGATGGCAGCCGGCAGCGTGCTCCTGGTGGCGACTTCGATGGCGGGCTCGACGGCTGGCACGACAGCGGGCTCGGCGACGACGGGTTTCGGAGGCCGCGGGGCCACGAGCGTTCCCAGGTCCTCCAGCGCTACGCGCCAGCGCGTATCCGGACTGATCTCGTCCAGGCGCAGATAGTCGCTACGGGCCAGGTCCAGTTGTCCCATCGCCTTGTGGACCTGTGCGCGACCCTGAAGCGACCACTGGTCGCCCGGATTGATCGCGAGAGCCTGATTGTAGTCGGCAAGCGCGGCGGGCAAGGCCCCTTTGCCCTCCAGGGCCCAACCACGATAGCGGTGGAATAGCTGCTTATCCCTGGCCGTGGCCGCGATCGGCAGCACGCGGGTGCAAGCTTCAATGATCTCGTCCAGGGCAGCGGGAGGCGCGGAGATCGCGGTCACGCATAGCTTTGCATCGGGATTGGCCAGAACAGCCGTGCTGCTCAGCAGCACCATTCCGACGGCAGCAACGACGCCCCGTACCATCCCTGTGTCCACCATGCTGCGGCTGGCGTCCGAACAATTACTGGCGCCGAGCGGCGCGAGTATAACCGGCTTTTTGCCGAATGTCTTCAACATCTATGGTGCCGGCTCAAGTCCGGCGCCCTCAGCCGCTTCAACTAGTCGATCACAGTCCTACGACCGATGACCTGGATATGCCTATTGATAGAAATTGCAGTTACGCCATCGGCTGACAAAGAACGTGCGAGGAATTAGCCGCAACATTCCCAGGAAAGCCTCCGGCCACCACCCAATCTCCCCCTGGCATGTACTCAGCTCGATAGCTTCATCCCTTCTCTATCCCTCTCTCAACTTCGCACATATCCGCCAGCGTCATAAAAAATGACAACATCGACTGAGCAGGCCGAGACGCCGGCCCATGATGGTTCGGCAGTGTCAGGCGTTCTTGATCCACCAGCTGTCCGGCCGGTAGATGCCAAAATGAGCGCCCGGCTCCCAGTTGTAGATACCCTCCGCGGGGATGTTCTGCAGACTGGTCTTGGCGACCACAGGCTGCATGACCCCGGTGATCAGGCCGATCGTCCAGACATTGCGGGCATGGTTTTGCAGGATTGACTGCCAGATCGCGGTGCGCGCGCCGTCGTCCTCGGCAAAACGCCATTCCTTGAAGAGCTTCATGAGCTCCTGCGCCTCAGGCATGTCCGGCGCCTCGCCCGCCTTGCCCTTGGTCTCCAAGTACTGACCCCATTTGGGCCACTGCGCCTGGTCCTGTGCTGTCGGAATGAACTCGTTCGGAGGCGTCTCGGCACGTGGGATGCCATTCTCCATACCGTACCAGATCGACATCAGGCACTCGCCGGAGAAGATGCGGTTGCGAAGCACGTCCCGCTGGGACGGCTTCACGTCGATACCAAAGCCAATTTCCTTCCAGTTCGTAGCGACAAGTTCCAGCACGTCGCTCTGCTCGCTGTCCTCGCCCGCCGTCTCGACGACCAGCCGCATCGGCCCACCGTTGGGCAGCTTGCGGAAGCCGTCGTCGCCCAAGGGCAGACCGATCTCGTCGAGCAGTGCACTGGCCTTGGCGGCGTCGTACTGGGTGTGGGCCGTGCCGACCTCGTCAGTCCAAAGCGGGCTCTCCGGTAGGATCGTGTTGTTGCAGGGAACCGCCAGCCCAAAGTAAAGGAACTGGTTGATGGCATCCCGATCGATGGAGATCGCCAATGCCTCGCGCAGGCGCTGGTCCCGGAACAGCGTGCGCCAGGTTTCGTCGGCCGCGTTCAAGTTGGGAAACAGCGCCAGATGCGCACCGCGTGCCTGCTTCCACAGATAAGTCGCAAGGTGATTGCGCTCCTCGCTTTCCTTCAGGAACGTGTAGTCCTTGAAGAAGAGGCCACGTGCCTGCAGATCGGTTTCGCCGGCCCCGGCCTTGATCGGAATGAGCTTGCTATCGACGACTTCGAGCACGACCCGATCCAGATAGGGTAGCTGAACGCCGTTCTGGTCGACCCGGTGGAAGTGAGGATTGCGGATCGCGATGAACCGCTCTGCCGGTGGCGGGGTCTGCAGGATCCAGGGCTGCACATCCGGCATGTTCGGATCGTCGATCTTGTTCATGCGGTCATGGCGACCGTAGAGGTCGGCCCAGTCCCGTGACTTCTCCGCCTTGATCTTGGGAGCCAGTTCCTCGGCCGTGGCGTACTTTTCGTGATACGGCTTCAGGTAGTGGGCGGGCCGGTAGATGAACAAGGGTGCCGCCGCGGCTAGAGACGGCAGGAAGAAGGGGTTGGGTTTCTTCCAGGCATAGCGCACGGTCAGCTCGTCGGGGAAGCTCACCTCGGGCGGTTCGCCGTCCAGGATCAGCTCCATGTCCGGCCCGGTCGGCATCAATGTCTGGTTGTTGGCCACGTCCTCCCAGTAGAAGCGGAAGTCCTCCGACGTGAATGGATGGCCGTCGGACCATTTGTGGCCCTTGCGGAGATGGAGGGTGAAGATCCGCCCTTGCTCGATCTCGTAGGACTTCAGGAGATCCGCCACGAACTGGTAGTCGAGGTCATAGCCGACCAGACGCGCGTAGCCGTAGGTCGTCAGGAGGCGCGTATCACGAGCACGACCGATCAGCGTGCGCAACTCGCCGCCGCGCTGGCCAGGTTCGGGAATATTGTCCAGAACCCGCGGCTCGTCGGGTGGTCCGCCAGCGACCTCTGCCATGGACAGGCGGGGCAGCATGGCCGTGCCGCCCGCCAGCGCGATCGTCTCGACGAAGTTCCTGCGAGTAATCATGGCTCAGCACATCCATCGAACAGAAATGTCAGACCATCGAATGGCCATCGGATAACATCCGGACGTAGTGGGCCGGTTCCACTTCCATCAGCTGCGTCGGCCGCTCGCCTACCGTGTAGGGTGCTTTCCAGGCGCCGGGCTTGCCGGTGCCGGCTGCCATCAGCGTCTCCAGGTCGAGCGGCCGGTCCGGATCGGGCTCAGGCACGGCCGCCAGAAGCGCCTTCGTGTAGGGGTGCTGCGGATTCGCGAACAACTGGTCAGTGGGCGCGATTTCGACGATGCGGCCGCCGCTCATCACCGCGACGCGGTCGGCCACATAGCGGACCACCGCCAAGTTATGCGCGACGAACAGGTAGGTCAGGTGCAACGCATCCTGCAGGTCGCGCAGGAGGTTGAGAACCTGCGCCTGCACCGAGACATCCAGCGCGGAGACCGGCTCGTCGCATAAGAGCAGGTCCGGCTGGAGTGCCAGGGCGCGGGCGATGCCGATGCGCTGGCGCTGTCCGCCGGAGAAACTGTGCGGATAGCGCCGCAGGTGCCGATTGCCATCCAGCCCTACGGCCGCCAGCAACTGGCGGACGCGCGCCTCCCGCTCCCGCGCATTGCCCACACTATGGATGACCAACGGCTCGGCCACGATGTCCAATACGGTCATCCGCGGGTCGAGCGAGGCATACGGATCCTGGAAGACGTACTGCACCTTACGGCGGAAGATGCGGAGTTCGTCGGCGCTGAGCCTGGTGACATCGAAGGGACCGTCGTCGCTATGGAAAAGGATCCTGCCGCTGTCGGGAGTGAGCCCGCGCATGATCATCTTGCTGACGGTGGTCTTGCCCGAGCCGCTCTCGCCTACCAGTGCGAAGCTCTCTCCCTTGGCGATCGTGAAGGTGATGTCGTCAGCCGCCACAATCTCCAGCCAGTTACCTGAAAAGGGACCACCGCGCCTCGCCATGAACCGCTTGTTCAGCCCCTGGACTTCCAGCAGCGGGGCGCCGCGCGGCACCTTGGACGGTGGCAGGCCAGACTCCAGTGCCCGTGCCTCGCCGACATCGATGCTCCGCAGGCCCTTGAGACGGACATGGCGGTCGGTGGTCAGGCGAGGAACCGCGCCGATCAGGCCCTTGAGGTAGGGATGCCGCGGGTCCTTCAGTAGTTCTCGCGCAGGCCCCCGCTCCACGACCTTGCCGCGGTAGAGCACCACGACGTCGTCCGCCATGTTGGCGACCACGCCAAGGTCGTGGGTGATGAACAGGATCGCCATGCCCAGCGTCGCCTGCAGGTCCTTGAGCAGCTTCAGGACCTGGGCCTGGACCGTCACGTCGAGAGCCGTGGTGGGCTCGTCCGCAATGACCAAGTCCGGGCGGCAGACCAGTGCCATCGCGATCACCGCCCGCTGCCGCAGGCCGCCGGACAGCTCGAACGGATAGGCTGCATAGGCGCGCTCGGCATCTGGAAAGCCGACCAAGCCCAGCATCTCCAAGGTCCTGCCCTTGGCCTCCTGGTCGCTGAGGCCCTCATGGAGGGTCAGGACTTCGTCGATCTGATTGCCGATGCGGTGCAGGGGCGAGAGCGAGCTCATCGGCTCCTGGAACACCATCGACATGCGCTGCCCGCGCATCCGGCGTCGTTCGGACCCGTCCTGGTCCAACTTGGTGAGGTCGACGACCTTACCCCGGTTGAGGAAGCGGATGGAGCCGCGCTCGACCCGCGCCCGGTCGGGCAGGATGCCCAGGATCGCCTGGGAGATCACCGTCTTTCCGGACCCGCTTTCGCCAACCAGCGCCACAGTTTTATGCTGCGGTACGGCGAAGGAGGTTCCACGCACGGCTTCCACACGCCCTTCATCGGCGAGGAAGGTGACCACGAGGTCGTCGACGTCCAGGAGGGGAAGGGTCAAGCGCCGCCTACTCCGCGAACAGGTCGCTTCCGGATACGAATCGAGCCTTATGTCGATCTTGGAGCAGACCGATCGCGCGGTCGAGAGCCACAAAGCCGTCTTCATCGGTAACGGCATGGTGGGTGAGCAGCCCGATCGGACCGTCGGCGCGGACAGACTCGTCCTGGCAGGCGCTGACGATCGCTTCGGCATTGAGCGGTTGCTTGCCATTGCGCCAGCAGATGGCATCGACATGCGTGTCGACCAACCGGAGGTTCGGGATCCGCGGCGCTGCGCGGCGGCCCGCGAACGTCGAGAGGCCGAGATAGCCAAGCGACGGAAGACGAGCGCGCAGGCCGGGCTCGATCCGGTTCCAGGGCGGCGCCATCACTGGCTGGAAGCGGTCACCAAAAAGAATGGCCAGGCTTTCCCGCGCCGCTATTAGCGCTTCATCCTGGTCAACCCGGTCGACCAGCTCACATTTTCGCCCATCCTCGCTGCGATGGTCGGTATGGGCGAGGCCGTGCTGGACCACGCTGGCGAATGGACAGGCCAGGATCTTGCGAATGGTCGCCCCATCCAGGCGTGCCGGGACAACAGCCAGGACAACCGGCACGGATCGCCTTTTGGCGATGGCCAGGAGCTGGTCGAGGCGCGGATCATCGATTTCGGCATCGTCATCGCGCCACCATAGGTTCAAGCGTGCAGCTCCTGGATCAATCTGGCGCTGACCGTAGCACCATCAAACGACCAGTTGCAGCCGATCCGCCGGTCCTGCCGATCCGCACGCTCGATCGCGGCTGCCAAATCCGCTGAGCCAAGTCCGTCTGCCGTCAACGTCACGGCCCGCCCAAGGTCGGCCAGCCGCCGCGCACGCCGCGGCTGCTCGCTCTCACCCCCGTCGGCGAACGGTACGAGCACCATGCCAGCCGCTCCCATCAAAGCCTCGGCGACCGTGTTGTAGCCCGCCTGTGAGACGGACACGCGACAGTTGGCCAGTCGTTCCGGCAGGTCGTCCAGGTGCCTGTCCACCCTTCCGTTCGGGCCCAGCTTTTCGCGCAGCAGACATTGATCAGTCTCGGACAGGGCAGCGCCGCCTATGATGTGCCAAGGCTCGCCGGCTAGTGACGAGTGAACGCGCGCGGATGCGGCAACCTGGAGCAGGTCGCGCCCTACCCTGCCCCCGCCCGCCGAGATCAGCACGCCCGAGCGCATGGCCGCAGGCGTGACCGGTCGATCAAGCACGAAGCCGGTATGGACGAGTCTGCCGGCCAACGCATCCGCATGAGGAAAGGTCGCAGCGAAGGGAAGGAAGTCCGGGTCGCCATGAACAAGGATGCAGTCATACCAAGCTAATGCCAGATCGCGCATGGCCAGAAGCTTCCCAGGATCGGGCTTGTCGACCAGCACGTCGCGCACAGAGCAGGCGATGCGGCCGCCCCGGCTGCGCACCTTGTCGAGTAGTGGCAGCAGCTCGGCACGAAACGCACGCCGGCCGAAGGGAAACATCTCGGTCACGAGCACATCCGGCCGTAGCCGATCCGCCAGATCGAGCAGGACAGCGGCCCGCTCCCGGCGCGCCCGATCATCCCAGGAGCGGCCGTCGGCCTGCCGCAGGTCGGTAAAGTCGCCGGCCTGCGCATGCACCGGGGGAAGCTGCACGACCCGCACGCCTTCCGGCTCGGCGAACCGAGCCGGCGGGCCTCCGGTGACTAGCGTGACCGCAACGGAACGTGCCGCCAAGGCCCCGGCAACAGCCAGTGCACGGCGTAGATGGCCAGTTCCGAGCAGATGCTGGCACCAGATCAGGACGCTCATGCGTGAACGGGCGCGGCCGCAGCGCCCGGCGGCGCCAGCGGAACGATGCGGACATCGTGGCCGTCGATCAGGAGGGCATCGGAATGCTCGAAGGTGACGGGCGGCGGGCCCTTCATGGCCCAACCGGTGCGCACCGCCAGCGCGGCCAGCATCATCCCGCGGTGGGTGACAAGGATGGAGGTCTTGCCCAGCAACGGAGCAATCCGGTAGGCCGCGTCACGATAGGATTCTCCGCCTGGAGCACAAAAGTCCAGGCCCAGCGCTTCACGACGGGCGACTTCGGATGGATCGCCCAGCCGGAGTTCGGCCAACGACCGGCCCTCCCACTCGCCCCAGTCTATCTCGACTAGGTCCGGCTCCGTGACCGCCGGGAGGCCCAACATGGCCGCTGTGGCACTTGCTCGTACCAGCGGGCTCGTGCGCGCCGGCCAGGCACGAAAGCTTTCGGGCAAGCGCCAATTGGCCACGGCATTGATGCCGGCCGGCGACAGAGGAATGTCTGCCCGGCCCTGCAGCCGTCGGTCCGAGTTCCAGATGGTGGGGCCATGCCGTATCAGCAGCAGGCTCAACGCTCGCCCGTTTCCTCGCGGCGCACCCGGCGCGCAGCCGCCAGACCCAGGGCCGCGTCCAGCGCATGGGCAGCGGCCGCCTCACTGTGAACCCGCTCGACATGGCGCAAGCCCGCCTGCCCCATGATCGCGCGCCGTTCAGGCTCGTCAAGCAGGGTCATCACGCTGTTGGCGAACGCCACGGCGTTGCCGCCCGTCGCCAGCAGCCCTGTACGGCGGTGAAGGACCACGTCCGCCACGCCGATGCCGCGTCCGGCCACAACCGGCAACCCCGCCGCCTGCGCCTCAAGGAAAACCATGCCGTAGGCCTCATTCAGCGCCGGCCAGACGAACATGTCTGAAGCGGCATAGACCGGCGGCAGACGTTCTTCAGGCAAGGTGCCCAGAAACCGGATGCGATCCTTGTCGAACCTGGCAAAGGCCGAACGCACCAACGTGCCGGCCGGCCCGTCACCGACGATCAGGAGCTGCCATGGCCAATGCGTGAGGCGGTCCAGCGCGTCGGCCAGCTGAAGATAGGAGCTTCGCTTGGCATCGTCATCGCGCATCATGGCGACGGTGAGCAGCCAGACCGAGGAAGGATCCAGGCCATAAGCGGCTGCGATGTCCGTGCGGTGGGCAAAGCGCCGGGCCGCGGCGGCACGAAACGGGCTCGTGTCGAGAAAGGGCGGCAGGCGCTGGACGACCCCTTTGATCCGGCTGCCCGCTGCCTGCAGCCCCCGTGCATCCACCTTGGTCATGGGCAGGAGCAGATCGGCACGCGATAGGGCACGGATCGAGCCTGCCTGCCCTACCGCCCAGGCCCCCTCGGCCCGCCGGCGCGCGAACGACGGCTCCGCCACGACATAAGGGATACCCAGCCGCTCCGACACGGTCGGCCCCAGGAGATCGGGCGCCTTGTGGTAGCAGTGATAGGTGAACCAGATGTCGGGAACCCAACCCCGGGCGAGCCGGTCGGAAAGTCGTTGTGACAGCTTGGCGGCAGTATGCGCCAGACGAAGTTGGTGGATCTGGTCGCCCTTCCGGTCATAGCTGCGCAGGCGACAGGCCAGATGCACATCGTGACCCAGGCGTTCCAGCACCCGGACGAAGCTGCGGCCCATGCGCCGGTCTCCGGAGGGAACCGGGTGATCAGGCGGCTTCATCGGCGCATAGAACGCGATTTTCACCTTGGTTTCCTTCCACGTTCCTTCATTGGAACGGATGAACGCTCTGGTTTCTACAGTTTGCGGCCAACTCGAGCAGCGCAGCGACACGATCGATACCACGATCTGCATCGAACGCGAGCAACACCTTTTCCCGAGCAGCTCGCCCGAAGACCTCGCGGCTAGCCGGATCACCGATCAGGACGGCCAGTGCTCCGGCCAAGCTGACGGCATCGTCGGGCGGCACCAGGCGTCCGGTTACGCCGTCGGCCACCAGTTCGTCCACAGAGGCGGCGGTGGTGGAGAGAACCGGAAGGCCCGCGGCCGCGGCCTCCACCACGACGTTGGGCAGGCCATCGCGGTCGCCATCCTCGGCCACCCTGACCGGAAGCACGAACAGGTCGGCACGCCGATAAGCGTCCCGAACTGCGTCCGCCGGCTGAGGGCCACGCCAGTCGATCCGGCGATCGAGCCCAAGTCGCTCCGCCTTCGTCCGCAGGTCTGGAAGGAGCGGCCCACCACCAATATGTTCAAGGCGCCAGTGCAGATCTGTTGGCAGTAGTTCCAGGCATTCCAGCAGCAGATGAAGACCCTTCTTCGGCACGGCGCGGGCCACCGCCAGGAGGCGGACCGGGTGAACAGGGTCCGAGCCGTTCAGTACGGAGCGCTTGACCGGAGCGGCGAAGCGGGCGGCATCGACGCCATGGTGAACCAGATGGACCCGACCGGGCGGTGACAGTTCCTGAAGGTGTCGGCTTCCGAGCAACGTGCAGGTCACGCAGAAGCGGGCCTCAGCCAATTTCTCGGCCTTCTCCCAGGACGGCGTCGTCCAGATGTCCTTAGCGTGCGCCGATACGCTGAAAGGAAGCTCGTGCATCAGGGCGGCATAGCGAGCCACCGAGGCCGGCGTGTGCAGGAAATGGGCGTAGATCATGTCCGTGTCGGCCTCAAGTTCGGCGGCCAGAACGCAGGCTTGGCCGAAACGGCGGATCCGGTTCTCGCTGGCGTCGCGGCGATAGTCAGCCAGATAGGTCCGCAGGGCCCTGGGATAGCCTCGCAGCTGGCTGGCTCTGCGTTGAGCTGTCGCGACGCGGGCCGGCTCATCCTCCAGGTACTCGGGGAGATAACGGATAGGCGCTCGCACCGCGCGATGGAGGTCGTGCACCGCCCGGTCGGTCGGATGGCGCAGCGAGATGATCCGAATGTTGAAACCTCTCCGCTCCAGGCCCAGCACCTCCTGGGCGACGAAGGTCTCGGACAGGCGTGGCCATCCCTTGAGGACGACAGCGATCTTAAGCAGGGGCAACCTCGGGTTCAGGCGCGCCGGCGGCTGGGCAGGCGATGGACCACGGCATCCCGCTCCAGCCAGGGGCGCATGAAGTCGGTGATTCGCCCGAGCCCATCCAGCATTCCCTCAGTGGCATCGGCCTTGGGAGCTGGCCAGCCCCCAATGGCATGGAGCCGAGCAGCCATCGTTCTGGGGTCCCGCACGCCATCATCGGGCAGCATGCCGAGCAGGCCCAGTTCCTCCGCCCGCTCGGCACGGATCGCCTGCTCCAGGCGCGGCGTCGTACGCGGTACGATCAGCGACGGCTTGCCGAAGGACAGGATCTCACAGAACGTATTGTACCCGCCCATGGCGACAATGCCGATCGCGCGGTCGAACAGCGGCTCGGTGCGGGCAGCGAAAGTCAGCATGGTCAGCTTGGGCAGACGCTGCGCGCGTTCCAGGAAGGCCGCTCGCGTGTCCCGATTCATGAATGGGCCCATCAGCACGACGGCCGGATTCGGCAGGCTGGGATCCGTCTCATACGCGCTGACGACCCAGTCGATCAATTCTTCACCGTCGCCTCCACCCCCGGTAGTCACCAGGATGTACGGCTCGTCCGGGATCTCGATCGTCGGCTCCAGGCCGACACTCTCGGACACGTGACGACGGAGGTATCCCGTGAATCGGGTCTTGCCGGTCAGCATCCGGGTGCCGGGAATCTGGGCAAGCGGGTTGCCCATCTCGGGCGTCCCATAGATCCAGATCTCGTCATAGAGCTGCTTGAGCGCCGGCACGACATTCTTGCGCCGCCATTCCTCTTCCAGGCTGGCCGGATCGTCCATCACGTCGCGCAAGCCGAGCACCAGGTGCGAGCCCCGGTCCTTCAGCATGCGCAAGGTGCACTCCACCTCGCCCCGCAGTCCCAGTGGCTCCTTGTCGACCAAGAACACGTGCGGATCGAAGATCTCGGCCGCATGCTCAATGATCGAGCGGCGCATTTCCAGAGTCTTGTCCAGGTCGATGTGAAGGCCGAGCGGTGTGTAGTCGCCGTTGCGCAGCTTGATGACGCCGGGAATACGGATGAAGTCGACCCGTGTTTTGAAGTCAAAGCTTCCGATGATCGGCGACCCCGACAGGATGAGTACGGACAGGTCCTTGATCTGCTCCACCAGATGGTGCGCGATCGTCCGACAGCGCCGCAGATGGCCCAGGCCGAAGCTGTCGTGACTATAGATCAGCAGTCGTGCGTTGTCGGTCATGAGGCGTAGGTCCAAGGTCGGCCCGTTGCGACCATGGCAGATTTCCCCGGCGGCGGATACCGGGGGACGTTCATCTGCCAGTCCGGCACGACCGCGGGCCATGACAGCAGACAGTGGTAGAAATGTGGCTGTCGCGCCGCGGCTGGCCGGCCCAGGCGTGATGACAGCCTACATGAAAGGATGCTTGGGCAGGTCGAAAGGCGTGAAGAGGAAACGGCGGAAGACCTCCCAGTAGCCACCGTCATAGACGTAGTGCCCGTTCTCCTGGCGCAGCAGGGCACGGTGCTCACGGTAGTAGCGCGGGATCGCGTACCAGGGCAGGTCGGGGCGCTTGTGGTGAACGTAGTGCAGGTTGTTGTTCAGAAACAGAAAGCTCATCACGGGACCGGCCTCGACCAGAGCCGTACGCTCCTCCGGCGTCTCATGGGCTACATGCTCGCAGTAGGATCGCACCATGCTGAGCGAGGTGCCGGGCAGCACGAACAGGAGGAAGTACTGCCAAAACGGGATGCCACAGACGGCGATCACCCAGAACAGGACCAGACCGGCCATCAATGGATGACACAGCCACGCTATGAGATGGCCGTGATCACCGGACCTGATCGCCTTCGCCTCGTGCAACAGGAACTGCGAAACGTTCAGGAACGGGCCGATGGTCAGCCGACCGAACAGCGTGTGGTTGAAGATCAGCACGGAGCGCCACCATGGAGCCAGCGTCGCCCATTGCTCGGCCGGAACGTAGAAGCTCTCCGGATCCCGATACGGGTCGGTCAGATGGTGGAGCTTACGGTGGTGCGCCAGGTGCAGAGAGCGGTAGACCGGATAAGGCAGCCAGAGCGTCAGGGGCGGATAAACGAACAGGTGATTTGCCCAGCGCCTGGTCGCCATCAGTTCGTGGAGCGCCTCGTGCTGCAACGAACTATAGAGCGCCACGGTGAACGCGCCGACCGGGAGGATGATCCACCATGGAAGACTCTCGTAGAACCATGTGAGGGCCAGCCAGGAACACCAGACACCGGTCAGGCTCACCCAGGAAACCCAACCCTCAGAGACAATCAACTCGGACTTAATCAACCTTGACGTAGAACTTTTCCGCAGGGTGCTCGCCATAGAGGAACCTTTTTCCGAGAGCATGCCTGTTCTACCGACTTCCGTGTCGCTGTCAAAGAGACAGCTGTGGCTCAAAGCGCGCAGAGTCGGCGCGTTGACACGCTCCCTGGAACCGATACGGTTCGCAGGGGAAGAGTCGGGTCGTCGATCCGAAATAGTGCAACTGAACGCATACGGGGGATCTCATGGCGGATCGCGAGAGCAGCATTCATCCGTACATCCCGAAGCTGGTCGATCAGTACGAGCGTCGCCGGGTGGATCGCCGCGAGTTCCTGAGAACGTCGACCCTGCTGGGCCTGTCGGCCGCGACCGCCTATGGCATTGTCGGCAGGATCGACGGGTCTCGGTTCGTGCCGCAGGCGCGAGCCCAGGAGACCCCCAAGAAGGGAGGCATCCTCCGGATCTCGATCCGCGTGCCGGACCTGTCGACACCCCCGACCTTCTCCTGGGTGTACGACAGCATCTCCGTCCGGCAGTGCAACGACTACCTGACCCGCACCGGCGTGGACAACATTACGGTGCCTTGGCTCCTGGAGAAGTGGCAGGCGTCGGAGGACCTGAAGACCTGGACCTTGAGCCTGCGCAAGGACATCAAGTGGTCGAACGGTCAGCCGCTGGTCGCCGATCACGTGATCTGGAACCTGAACCACTGGCTCGACCCGAACACCGGGTCGTCCGTGCTCGGGCTGTTCAAGGGCTTCCTGGTTGAGGACCGGGACACGGGCACCACGGATGCCGACGGCAACCCTGTCATGGCCACAGGCTTCTGGGACGCGAACGCCATCGAGAAGAAGGACGACTTCACGATCGTCCTGAACGGCAAGTCCCCGCAGATGGCCGTGCCGGAGAATCTGTTCCACTATCCGGCTGCCATCCTCTGGCCGGAGGACAACGGCAAGTGGGGCGTGGGCTCCCCAGGTACCGGCGCATTTGATCCGGAAGTGATCGAGGTCGGCAAGCGCGTGGTGTTCAAGCCTCGGGCTGACTACTGGGGTGACGGCCCGTATCTGGACGAACTCCATTTCATCGACCATGGCGACGATCCCTCGGCGCAGGTCGCTGCCCTGGCATCCCGGCAGGCCGACGGCATGTACGAGGCGTCGGTGACCCAGTACGAGGTGCTAAAGCAGATGCCGCACCTGGAACTCTACCAGGGCGTATCGGCACAGACCGCGGTTGCGCGCGTGCATCCAAACAAGCCGTTCGACGATGCGCGCGTCCGCAAGGCGCTTCGTCTGGCCGTTGATACCGAGAAGCTCCTGCAGCTGGCCCATCTCAACATCGGCGCTCCGGGCGAACATCATCACGTCGCACCGGTGCATCCGGAATATGCCGATATCGGCTTGATGAAGCAGGACATCGAGGGAGCGAAGAAGCTCCTGGCGGATGCCGGCTATCCCGACGGCATCGAGGCCGAGATTTCCTGCAAGCAGGACCCGGCCTGGGAGCTGATCGCCGTGCAGGCGATGACCGAGATGTGGAAGCAGGCCGGCATCAACGTGAAAATCAACGTGATGCCGTCCGCTGCCTACTGGGACAATTGGACGAAGGTGCCGTTCGGGTTCACCGCCTGGACCCATCGGCCGCTGGGCGTGATGGTGCTTGGGCTGGCCTACCGGTCCGGCGTGCCGTGGAACGAGTCGCACTGGTCCAACCCAAAGTTCGATGAACTCCTTTCAAAGGCCGAAGGTATCCTCGACGTCGAAGACCGGCGCCAGGCCATGGTACCAATCGAGGAGCTGATGAACGAGGAAGGTCCGGCGGTGATCCCGCTCTGGCGCGGCATGTTCACCTTCTGGGACAAGAAGGTGGGCGGCTTCCAGCAGCATCCGACCAGCTACATCTTTGCCGAGCAACTCTGGGTGAAGGAGGCCTGAGCCTCCCTGCCGGGACGGTGGTGCCGCCACCGTCCCGCGCTCCTTCCGCCAGTCCCAGTCCACTCGAAAATGGCCGACGATGATGAGCTTCGTCCTGCGCCGGCTCGGTCAGATGGCGTTCACGGTCATCGTCGCGTCGTTCCTGATCTTCGCCGTGTCCGAGTGGACGCCCGGCAGTGCTGCCCGGAAGATGCTGGGACCCTACGCCCTGCCAGAGCAGGTAGAATCGCTCAGCCGTGAGCTTGGCCTCGATCGGCCGGTGCTGGTTCGCTACGTCGAATGGGCGGGCAATGTGCTTCAGGGCGATCTCGGCTACTCGACGCTCTACAAGCAGCCCGTGGCCCCCGTCTTCGCTGATCGCCTCAAGAACACTGCCATGCTAGCGGCGATCGCCTTCGCGATCATCGTACCGGTGTCAATCCTGTTCGGCATCATGGCCGGTATGCGAGAAGGATCACTGTTTGACCGGGGCATTTCGGTGGCGGCGATCCTGTGCACCTCGCTTCCCGAGTTCGCCCTGGGCGCCTTCCTGTCATCGATCTTCGTGATCTGGCTGGGCATCCTGCCAGGAACCTCCACCCTGCAGGATAGCGGTGGCTGGAGCGTCGCCAGCCAGCTCGTCCTCCCGGTCGCCGTCATGGTGCTCTATGACGCCGGCTACGTGATCCGCATGGTCCGCGCCTCGATGATCGAGGTGATGCTGGCACCCTATATCCGCACCGCGATCCTCAAGGGCATGAGCTTTAGACAGGTCATCACCAGGCATGCCCTGCGCAACGCGCTGATCGCGCCGTTCACGGTGATTCTCCTGCAGATCAACTACCTGATCACGGGGGTGGTCGTGGTGGAGGCGGTGTTCGCCTATCCCGGTTTCGGTCGCATGATGCTTGATGCAGCACTGAACAAGGACGTGGCCCTGATCGAGGCAGGTGCCCTCGTGGCGGTCGGCATCGCGGTCACTACCCAGGTCGCCGGCGATATCGGCTACATGCTCCTCAACCCACGCATCAGGATCGCGTGATGGCGAGCCTTCCCGAAGAACTCGACACGCGAGCGCCCGCCGACCAGCCGGGCCTCCTCACGACGCTGCTGTCGATCCGCCATTCCTGGGTGGCGACGCTAGGCTTCTGCCTCGTGCTATTCTGGGTCGTCATCGCCCTGATCGCACCCTATGCGGCTCCCTACGATCCGAATGCGCAAGACTTCCTGGCGCTCGCCAACCCACGGCCGAGCAGTACCCATCTCCTTGGCACCGACATGCTCGGCCGGGACATGCTGTCCAGGGTGATGTGGGGTGCGCGAACCGTGCTGACGGTGGCGCCGATCGCGGTGGTCGTAGCCTACCTGATCGGGGCGGTGATGGGCCTCCTAGCCGGCTACTATGGCGGCTGGACCGACGCGGTGATCTCGCGGATCTCCGACATCGTGCTGAGCTTCCCGGTCATCATCCTGTACCTGATCATCATCGCGAACTTTGGCGCCTCGGCCCTGAACATCATCATCGCCGTCACTTTCACAGCAGCGCCTCAGATCATGCGGATCGTCCGCGGCCTGACGCTCGACATCAAGAACCGCGAGTATGTCACCGCAGCACAGATTCGCGGTGAGTCGGCCGTCTACATCATGGCGGTCGAGATTCTGCCGAACGCGCGCGGACCGCTGATCGTCGATGCCTGCCTGCGGATGGGCTACACTACGATTGCCATTGGCGTCTTAGGCTTCCTCGGCCTTGGCCTGCCGCCGCCAGACCCTGACTGGGGCGGCATGGTGAAGGACTCTGTCGGGCTCATGTCCATCTACCCGCATATGTCGCTGATCCCGGCGGCGGCGATCTCCTCGCTGGTGATCGGCTTCAACCTCTTGGCCGATGGCATCCGGGAACTGGCACTACGGGACTGATCGCAAAAGGAATATTATCTTAGATCCATTGCGGATCAATCATTATAGGACTATGATCCAGGACATCTGCATGGGCTTGTCAGCAAGCTTGTGCGAACCAAGATCGAGGTCCTACTGCCATGGCGACGCTCCTGCCGCTCGACGACAACAGCCATCCGATCGGCATCCTCGCATTCCGCCCGAACGGGACCCAAAAGCTGGCAGTCGGCACGACTTCGGTCCGCAGCACGGCGCTGCCGCAGAACGTACGGGTGGTCACCCTGTTCGCGACCGGTCCATGCCGGTTCGAGGTGGGTGGGGCCTCCGTCGTCGCCAGCGCTGCCGACAGTCCGTTCATCGCGGCCGGCTATTATCTGGACCTGCCGCTCGACAAGGATGAGCGGCACGTCGCCTTCATCGCCGAGAGCGGCTCCTGTTCCGCCTATGTGATCGGCAGGACCTGACATGGCGTTGCGCCTTGGACTCTCGGCCCGGCTGAGACTCCAGGCGCCGGCGCCGCCGATCGACACGCCGCCGTCGCCTCCTCCCCCGCCGCCACCTCCGCCGCCACTCAACCTGCTCGTCACCACCGAGGGTGACGTAGTGGTGACCGAGACCGGCGACTTCCTCGTTTGGGAGACCCAGTGACATGGCCAGCCGCCAGATCCACGAACTGCCCTCGACCACGAGCCTGTCCGGCACCGACCGCATTGTCGTCTCGACCGCGTCGGGCAACCTCACGCGTGCCGCCACGATCGACGACCTGCCGTTTCGTTCCAACAGAGCCGGTGCCGTGCCACGCACCCTCGCAGCCAAGCTACAGGAACACGTATCGGTCAGGGATTTTGGCGCGGTAGGCGACGGTGTCGCGGACGACAGCGCCGCATTCCAGGCTGCGGTGGACAGTGCGCTGTTTGTTTACGTGCCGCACGGTCGCTATCGCTTGGCCTCCCGGATCAAGGTGAAGCCGAACCGGACGATCACGGGTGCCGGTCGAGAATGCACGACGATCCTAGCGGAGGCGGCCCTCGCCTTCGAGTTCTTCCGCAACCGGGGAGCGTATCAGATCGACATCGGCGCCACGACCGACTGGAATCGGTCATCGATCGCCGCCATGACGATCCAGATGAGCTCTGGCGGCATCCTGGTGCATGGCCATGAGTTCCGCGCCGAAGACCTGCAGTTCCGCCAGGGCGCGCCCGGCTCCTGGTGCGTCCAGTTGCACGCATCGAACGAATGCTACCTCCACAAGCTTTCGGGCGGCTACGGCGGTGGCGCCCATGGCCTCGCCGCGTCCGCGATCCGCTGGTACGCGGGCTGGGCGGTGACGGACCCGGACGACCCGGCGTTTGCGTCGGACCTGTCGGAAGACGACACGGCCGCCCTGCGCCAGGCCGAGAACACCGTGAACTATGGTGACGGCACGCTGGCGGAGATCGCCTTTAAGGGCAACGCCGTGGGCTGGACAGGGCTGAAGCTGGAGCATCTCTCGCCGAGCACGAGTTCAGGCGTCATCAACAACCTCCACGTCAACCGCTGCCAGTTCCAGGCACCCGGCTCCTCCTCGGAAGAGGCAGCAAGTACCAGCGTCGCCGCGGGCTCGGTCTGGGCGAAGACCGGCTCGATCGGGCTCCACCTCCACAAGGTGTTGCGCTGCACCTTCACCGTCTGCGACATGGAAGGTACGGATACCGCGATCAAGGCGTCCGGCAATGTCAGCGGGCTGGGTGGTGGCGCCACCAAGTTCAACACCTTCATTGGCTGCCAGTCCTTCAACGCGCGCAGCCCGTGGCTCGATTCCAATGCCGAGGTGGAAGGGTCGGTCGGCCGGAACGGCTTTTACGGCGGTCAGTTGACCGGTCCCTTGCAGCCGCGCGGCGACAGCGCCGACGACAGCACGATCAGGGCGGGTCAAGCCGACTTCTTCTTTCCGATGGCGGCGTGGTTCTCGAACATCAACCGGGGCGAGCCTCGCATCAACATCCGTGTCCCGGACGCGGCCACGGGCTTTTCCGACAACCAACTCCTGATCACCTCTCCCGGCACCGACCCCGCCCGGCTGGACGGCTCGGCCCTGGACGACGCTCATCCCAAGCAGCGCCACCCTTCCCGGGGCGTGCGGATCTATACGGGCGGCGTCGACGATGCTGTGATCGGTCGGCCAATCGGCCAGACAATCAAGCAGAACGCACGGCTGGAACTTGGCAACGGCCCGAACACCAGCGACACCATGGGGATCAACGGTCCGCTCAAGGCTGTGGTGGTGCGCGACCCGCTATACCTTACCCCCTGGACGGCCGAGCCCGTCGCACCCTACGACAACAGTGTGTTCTTCGCGTCCACCCGCTCCGCCCTGCCCAACACGGTCGATTGGCGGGGTGCCGGCTGGTACATGAGCTTCGACGACCGGGTCGACGGCGGTACCACTGCCAAAGCCTGGCTGCCCGTGGCGACCCGGCCGGGAATCATGCGGCTGCGAGAGGTCAACGCGTCCGCCACCATCGGGCGCAGCGACTTCGGCTCGATGATCCTCGGCAATCACGCCACCACCACCATCGATCTTGCCATCCCCAGCAATCTGCTGCGCGAGGACGAAGTGGGGGTGAACCTTTGGCAGCCGGTCCCACCCGCAGCGGCGGCGAACTCTGTCCAGATGCGCGCTGCCGCTCACTTTTGGGTCGAGCGTATCGGCGATGCTCGGGTGCGATTCGTGGCCGGCAGCGGCACGACGCTGGTGGCACAGGATGGTGGCGCCGAGGTGCCGATGAAGGGCGGCCTGTCGCTCGTAGTGCTGAAACGGACCGGGATCGGCGCACTCACAGCATACATTGCTCATTTTGGCGCCCGTCTGCCGGGCGCCAGCTACGCCAATCCACAGCGCACCACGGCCTTCGTCATCGCAGCAAGTGACTTCAACAGCTTCATCCAGGTCAACGCCACAGGAACCATCGACGTCACCGTGCCGACCGGATTGTTGGCCGCAGGTACCAAGGCGGCCAGGCTGACGCTGGCGCAGGAGGGGGCAGGCGGGATCAACCTCGTGGCCGGTGCCGGTATGACCGCCAAGGG
Organism: Geminicoccus sp.; assembly: GCF_036263595.1. Taxonomy (NCBI): domain Bacteria; kingdom Pseudomonadati; phylum Pseudomonadota; class Alphaproteobacteria; order Geminicoccales; family Geminicoccaceae; genus Geminicoccus; species Geminicoccus sp. The sequence continues at coordinate 50,233 of NZ_DATAGQ010000068.1, forward strand.
CGAGACATCGATCGCCGCACAAGGGTCAGTTCGCACGCTCTGGATCACCGAGCGTAACGAGTTCTGTCTGCAATAACCGGCGCTGGATGTTCCAGGAGGTCCAGAAGCGACCTAGAACCAACCACCTGCCCCGGGGCAGGCGGTTGGTTCTAGGCATGCGGGGTGGATCGATGTCGGAGGCGGAGCAGGATGCAGGTCCAGCAATCGTCTGGCTCCACGGAGCGGGAATGGACCGCATGGTCTGGGCAATCGCATCCCGCGATCCGGCTCTCGCCTTCGCTCGCACCTTCCATCCGAAGCTGGACGGCGCCGCCTCGATCGAGGCCTATGCCCGGAAGGTGACCGAGCAGCTTACGGCAGCAGGCATAGAACGGGCTGCGTTCGTCGGTCATTCGATGGGCGCGCTCATCGCCCTCACGATCGTTCAGCAACGACTGCTGGCTACAACGGCACTCGTGCTGACCGGCGCTGCGGCGCGCATGCCGGTCAATCCAGCCCTGCTGGAACAGGCGGAGAACGACCTGCCACGGGCAGCGAGGATGATCGCGGGATTTGCCATCGCACCCAGTCAACGGCGCGCGGCCCCGGCGACGCCCGCCGTCAGCCTGGCCGGGGCTGCCGTGGCCCTGCTGGAGCGGTCGCCGCCGGGCAGGCTGGCGAGCGACCTCAGAGCCTGTGACGACTTCGCGTTCGAGATCCAGCCTGCCCTTGCACCCACGCTGGTGGTTACGGGCTCTGCCGACCGGATGACCTCGCCGCGCAAAGGCCGGGAGCTTGCGGGACTGCTCGGGGCGGGATTGGTAGAGATCGCAGATGCCGGCCACATGATGATGCTGGAGCGGCCACAGGATTTTGCGGACGCAGTGGTCCCGTTCCTGCGCTCCATCATACTGACGAAGACGTGAGGCTGCGAGATTAGCCGAATGATGCGGCCCGCTCGCGAAGTTCGGTCTTCTGCACCTTGCCCGTGGACGTCTTCGGCAGCGGTCCGAACACGAAGCGTCGCGGCAGCTTGTAGCTGGCCAAGTTCTGCTTGAGCCAAAGAGTGAGTTCGGCCGGCGTAGGCTCGGTTGCATCGGGCTTGAGTGTTAGAAAGGCGCAAGGCACCTCGCCCCAATGCGAATCCGGGCAGGCGACGACGGCGGCTTCCAGTACTGCCGGATGACGGTAGAGAACCTCTTCGACCTCCAGCGAGCTAATGTTCTCGCCACCGGAGATGATGATGTCCTTCGCACGGTCCTTGACCTCGACGTAGCCGTCCGGATGGACCACGGCGAGATCGCCTGTATGGTACCAGTCACCGGCGAAGGCGGCTGCCGTGGCCTTCGGGTTCTTCAGATAGCCTGCCATCACCGTGTGGCCTCGCAGCATGATCTCGCCCATCGTGGCACTGTCATGCGGGACGGGGCGCATGGTCACCGGGTCTGCGACCTGCATCTCGGGCATCGACGGCGTGCGGACACCCTGGCGAGCGATCTTGGCGGCCCGGTCCTGCACCGGCAGGCTGGCCCAGTCCGCCTGCGGCACGCCGTAGGTCGCTGGTCCGTAGACCTCGGTGAGGCCGTAGGCGTGATGAACCTCGAAGCCCTTCGCTTCCATGGCCTCGATAATGGCCGACGGCGGTGCGGCACCACCTGTCAGAACGCGTACGGGGCGACCGAGCTTTTCCGAAGCACCGTTGGCGAGCATGTTCAGGACGATCGGGGCACCGCACAGGTGGGTGACCTTTTCAGCCACGATCTGGGGGAAGATCCTGGCTGGCTCCACCTTGCGCAGACACACATGGGTGCCGCCCACCGCGGTTACCGCCCAGGTGAATGTCCAACCGTTGCAATGGAACATGGGCAGCGTCCAGAGATAGACGCTGTCTGACCGCACTCCGAAGAGCAGCGCGTTGCTGAGCGCATTCAGGTAAGCGCCACGGTGGTGGTAGACGACGCCCTTCGGATTGCCGGTGGTACCGGAGGTGTAGCACAGGGAGATCGGTTGCCACTCGTCGGCTGGCAGGATGGGTGACGCATCCGGGTCGCCCTGGTCCAGCAGTTCCTCATAGGTCAGGTGGCCCAGCGGGTCGCCCGGTGGCTCAGGCCCGTCCTCCTCCGCATCGACCGCATCCACGACCAGGACATGTCGGCCGAGCTTGGCCAACGCGGGCCGGACCACCGGCGCGAACGCATTGTCGGTGATCAGCACCTTGCTCTCGGCATGGTCGAGAATGAACGCCACCGTGGCCGCATCCAGGCGATAGTTGATCGCGTTCAGTACAGCACCGGCCATCGGGACACCAAAATGGGCCTCCAACATGGCGGGCACGTTCGGCAGCAGCACCGAGACAGTCTCGCCGGGCCGCACACCGACACGGCGGAGGGCGGAAGCGAGACGGCGGCAGCGGGCACGGATCTGCCTCCAGGTCAAGCGCCTCTCGCCGTACACGCAGCCGACCCGATCTCCGAACACATCGGCCGCCCAGTCGAGAAACGACAAGGGGCTGAGCGACTGATGATTCGCACGTACCCTTTCGAGATCGCGTGCATAGATCGAGGGCGCGTCCTGAACGCTCACCATGACCTGCCTCCCCATCGGCCATTGCTGGCAGCCATGATCCTAGACGGCAGTCGGCTGCGGTGTCAGGCCGCTTGATGCAGCAGTTTGCCGGTTCGTTGACGACCGCCAAAGGACACAAACCACAAGCACCCCAAAGGTTGCGTGATAGACGCTGTTCAGCCAGTTCTGGAACATGCTCTGAGTGATGGCGTCCGCTGCAACGACCACTGCCAATCCCCGGATGGCCTTGTCCGGGTGATCACGACACAGGCGCAGCGCACGGGCAGTTATGGTGCCCAGGAGCACGAGGAGGAAGGCCAGCCCGAACGGGCCGGCTTCCACCCAGAGCCGGATCATCTCGTTGTGAGGCCAGTCAAGAATCGCCTCTCCATCCAGGGCAGGCTTGCCGTCACCTAGCGCCTCCCGCACTGCCCCCAGGCCGAGACCGAGCGGGTGATCGAGGGCACTCGTCAGCCAATGGTCGATCGCAACCGCGCGGCCCGTGGACCATTCCGTCTGGCCGTCACTCCACAGGCGCCGCCAGAGCGAGACGTCGATCGTGGCAGAATAGACTGTCAGGAAGACAACTGCGACCACGCTCCCCGCGACCATGCGCCGCCACCACCAGCTGCGGTCCGGAGCGACACCCAGAAGCAGGCAGCCCGCCAAAATCAGGGTGAGGAACGGCGTGCGTGTCGCCGCAGCGATCAACATGACCAGGGCGCACCCACCGGCTAGCAACCGCATCAAGCGGCCCGGCGCCGAAGCCTCCTGGAATGTTACCACGGACAGGACAAGCTGCATCGAGCAGAAGGCGGTATGGGTGACGAGTGACCCGGAGGCGTCGATCCGCACGATCCCGCCGGCCCCCCTGGCCAGTTCATCAAGGTTGCTCGTCATGACGTTCAGGGCGGTCACCGACACGTAGGAGGAGAGCACCCACCAGTGCCACGTGGGCAGGTCGAGATGCCGCAGCAAGGCAGCGATCGGTCCGGCCGCGAACAGGACCGCCACTGGTAGCAGGAGCTTGTAGTCGATGGGATCGACGGTCCCTCGCAGGTCGAGCAAGGCAATCGCACCGACGAGCAGGGCCAGGAGCATGGCGATGCCTGCGTCCGCCTCTTCCGGCACTGGGCAGCACGCAAGAGCGAGGCTGATCAGGCCGCCAGTGACCAACACGAAGGCCGGCATGCGGAGGCCGACCAAACCAAGGCGTTCTGCCTGATCCGAGCTTAGCGTGGCCAGCACGACCAGGAGGATCAGGAGGAGGCGCGCCACGGCGCGTATGAGAGGAACTGCTTCGGCCATGACGACGCCACTATGAGCGGGCTGGACAGAATTTCAACTTATGGTAGATCAATGGCATGGACCACTCAATCATCTCTCGGCCTAAGCACAAGCACTTCCCGCTGCGACCAGCCTTCGCCAAGCTCGACCGCCTGCTGCAGAGCTGCCTTGCGATCCTCCTGATCAACTGGGTGTTCCAGGGCATGCGAGGGATGCAGGGCAAGGAGTTGAGCTTCCGGCTGCTGTTCGGCCTTGTGGTCGCGGGCATCGCCGGATCGATCTGCTGGTCTGCTGGTGCAGGGCCCTTGCTGTCGCCTTGCATGGGCTTGCTCGTCGGCCACAGCGCCAACTTCCTGGTCAATGGCCAATTCTGGGTCTGCGCCCGTTACTGTCCCAGCTACCGGGGAAATGCGGACGCGGTGGCCTTGGCGACTACGGGTTTGGCAGGACGTCTGGCACGACTGGCATGGCTGTCCGAAGCGGCGTTCATCGGTTCACGCGCCCGCGGCGGTGCACCGTCCGACAGATCGGACATCGACCTGCGCCTGATCTTTCCGCCTGGGCCTGCAGCATGGCGGCGAATGAACCTGCTCGTGCTGCAGCTGCGCGCCTGGGCACTCTGGAAGCATGTGCCGCTCGACCTCTACGCCTATGATCGGCCCGATGCGCTCCGCCGCTTCGACCAGAGTGAGCCGCTGCTCATCGTGAAGGATGACGATGGCCGCCTCCGAGACATGTTCCCAATGCGCTGCGTGCCATTCGGACGGTCGCCGTGACGACCCCAAGGTTCGTGGAGCGGCGCAAGACCTGCTGGGTGTACTCGCCGGGAGGACACCTCACCGAACTGGAGCGGGCTACCCAAGGTATCCACTTCGAGGATCTCTACCACGTCACCTTCCCATCTGGTCGCATGACCGAGCTGCCGGGCCGCCGCGTGCATCATGTCTGCCACCCGCGCCGGGCCGTCGTCAGGACGCTGTGGAACGCGGTGCAGTCCGCCTTCATCCTGCTGCGTGAGCGGCCACGCCTGATCATCTCGACTGGCGCAGACGTTGCCGTGCCGACGCTTGTGCTGGGGCGACTGGTCGGCGCGCGCATCTTGTTCATCGAGACCGGCGGAACGCTGCAACCGTCCTTGGCGGGCCGCCTCGCCTATCCCTTCAGCCACCTGTTCGTCGTGCCCTGGCCGGAAAAGCTGCGCGCCTTCCCGAAGGCGGTCCTGGCCGATGGGCCGCTGCTCTGATGCTGGTGGCAGCCGTCGGAACATTCGTCGCAGGATTTGACCAGCTCGTGGCCGCTGCCGATCATGCTTGTGCGAAGCTCGGCCTCGATGGCTTCGCCCAGATCGGCCAGTCATCGATCACGCCGACGACCATGCGCTGGGAACGCTTCTTGCCGCAGGAACGGCTGATAGCCACTTTCCAGCAGGCACGCGTGGTGGTCTGCCATGCCGGAATGGGCATCGTCGGGGAAGCGCTCCGGGCGAACGTCCCGATCGTGCTGTTTCCGCGCCAGGGGCCTACGCGGCGAGGGCATCCAGCCAATGACCAGACTGAGTTCGCCTGCCGGATTGCCGAGCGGCATGGATTGCTCGTCTGCAGTGACGGTGATGCACTGCCTGACCTAGTGACAGGCCTGCTGCGCGAGCCGGCCAAGCGGAACTACCGCCTGGGCTCGGACATCCCAGCCATCCTCGGCACGTGGCTGTCCACCCATGGCGGCACCTCCCCGAACCACCGCAGCCGTACCGGTACCGTTTAGGCAGCTGCCTGGTCCGATGGACTATTGCCACGCCACCGGTCGGGCAGCAGCCGGAACACGTGTTCGTCCTGAAAGCGGCCACGGACCGCCTGCTCGCCGAGATCTTCGACCTGCCCTTCGCTATGTGCCGCCGCCACCGTCGATTGGGTGAGCAGGACGACGATCTCGTCGGGCCGGGCGTGGTCGTGGCCCAGTTCCACCAGCCGCGATGCAACGTTCACGGCATCACCGATGATCGTGTAGTTCAAACGTTCGGGACCGCCGATATCACCGACCAGGACGACGCCCGTGTGGATGCCGATGCGCAGGCCCAAACCATGGATTCGACGCATCGGATCGTCCGCAAAGGCACGTTCCATCGCTGCCGCGGCACGCACGGCCCGGGCCGCATGATCCGGTTGCCTGCCGGGTGCTCCCCAGAATGCCATCACAGCGTCGCCCAGGTACTTGTCGACCGTGCCACCCTCGGCGTCGATGCACGCCGTCATGCGGGAGAAGTGATCGTTGAGGAGCCGGGCAGTCTCCTCGGCCGTCCGATGTTCGGCCATGCTCGAGAACCCAGACAGGTCCGTGAACAGCACCGTGAGCTCGCGCTGCTCCGAGGCGGGTCCCGCCGTCCGGCCAGCGGCGAGCAGCCGGCGGACCAACTGGCGCGGCACATAGGTCGCGAACGCAGCCATGGCGTGCAGCATGTTCGTGAACGTCTGCGCCAGGTCGTCCAGCTCACGCACGCGTGACCGCTCTGCTTGCCGGGCAGGATCGAGTTCGAGCCGCGCCACCGCGGCCGCGATCTGCGCCAGGTTGCGGATGGCGGCCGTGAGACGCCTGGCGAGCAGCGCCGCCATCACGGCTGCCGCGGCCACGATCGACAGGCCGACCACTGCGATCATCTGGTACCAGCTGGTGGCCGGCCCTACCGCGTCCAGGTCGACATAGGCGCCCACCCATAGCTGCTCCGGCGCAAAGCCCACCAGATTGCGGCGGAGATAGAGGATGCTGCTTCCCTCGACCTCGCGGGTGGTCAGCCGCGTCGTCCCGACGCTGTCCTTGAAGAACTGCTCCCTGGGGTCGTTCCCGAGCAGGGCGCGCATAGCCGGATCCGGCATCTCGGCGAGGTCAGGCAGGTTGGAAGCGCCGGCACCATCGAAGCTCGGATGAGCCAGGACGCGGCTTTCGCCATAGAGGATGAAGGCGGAGCGGATCGGCGGCAGGGCCAACTCGCGCATGAAGCGGGACAGCCGATCCGAACGCATGCTGACCACGACCAGACCCGTCGGTTTCGAATCGACCGCGCGCCGGACCGGGACCCGATAATTCAGGAAAGTGTAATCCGGCCGTGAAGGGTCGGTGAACGGCGCTTCCCAACTTGCATTGCCGGAGGCCAGGATCCGGTGGACATCGGCTTGCGCCTGAGGAGTGTCCGAGTAGTCACCGATGGAGACGACAGCACGACCGCTCGGCAGGCGGATGGCCTGGATCGCCGTGAGGTCCGGCCGGACGTAGAGTGCGCCGGCGACCTGCGGAGCCGCAGCCAGGGATGCCACCAGCAGGTCGGCTATCCGTTCGGCCTGCATCTCGGCCGCCGGCTCGCTCTCGATCAGGTCGGCGACATAGTTACTCTGCTCGCTGGCTGCCAGCAGGTGATCCCGCGTGCGCTCGGCCAGCGAGTTCACGACAATATGGGTCGCCTGGCGCAACGTCTCGGTCGACGCTTCGCGTGCGTTCACCAGTCCGAACAGGACGAGGATCACCGTCACGACCGATACGAAGGCTACCGAGCCTCCAACCAGCAGCGGTCCCAGACCGAGGCTGAACCGCGGCCGGCGATGGTTCACTTGCGTGCTCACGCGCCGCTTGTGGCCAATCGGCGCGTCCACGCATAGAGGTCAGCGGCGTTTGCGCCCGACCGACGATCGCAGCCTTGCCGATGTTGGACTGCATGGGTCCGATCGATGGCCGGGTCCTTCAGCGAAATTTCCGTTCCATCGGGCCAGCGGATCGTGACCCGCTCGACCCGGATAGCTGTGCCAAGGCCGAAATGGGCTACGGGCTCACCCTGGGACAGATAGCCGGAGCCGCTGTCGATCATCCGCACCTGCCGGCGACCCTGCGCCTCGATGATGACCCGGGCTCCACGCGCGGGTGCCCCGGCAGCGGTGAGCGGCGCGATGCGCAGCCAGTGATAGCCGGCATCCTCCGCCAGCTTGAACCAGCCAAGCCGCCCAGCCTCGCCTTCGCCGTAGCTGGTGAAAAGCTCCAACCTGCCGTCGCCGTCCAGATCGGCCGCCAGGCAGGCCAGCCCCGGTGCGGAGGGCTCCAGGGCGCCGCCCGGATCGATCGAGCGCCAGCCGCCCTCGCGCCACGCGAACAGTCGGTTCGGTTCACCGTGATGATGGGTGAAGATCTCCTGGTAGCCGTCATTGTCGAAATCGGCCACGACGACGCCGCGCGCATTGGAGGGCTCGGCGAACAGGGCGGGAGCGATGTCCCGCCAGATGCCGTCCTCGCCCCAGACCATCATGCGGTGCGGACCAGTGGTGCCCATGAGCAGCAGATCGAGCCGGCCGTTGCCATCCAGGTCGACCGGCATGGCCGCACGGGCGCCCGGATCGTCACTGAAACCGGCCTCGCTCGCAACGTCCGCATAGGTCGCTTCGCCGTGACGGCGGAAGAACAGATCAGGCCCCACGCCGCTTGCGACGAACAGGCCGATATCCTCCCCCGCCAGGGTACCGATCGCGAAGCCGTTGGCGCCCACCACTTCGTCCAGGTGAACGGCAGGCGCGGCATCGAGGAGGCATCCGCTCGCGGGATCCATCTCGAACAGCCGGATCGGACCGCCGAACGCCGCGACGATGAAGCCGTACTTTCCGCCCCCCTTGCGGTCGAACGCGGCGACGCTGCGTGCGGCAATCCGGTTGAGAAACGGATCGAGCTGCCGGTCGTCGAAGCGGTTGATCCAGCCCGACCCACGTCGCATCAGGAGACGGTCCTGCCCACGCTTGGGGCCGCACGCGACCTCCGAGTTCTGCAGGTAGATCTCCTCGCTGCCGTCGCGGTCCATGTCGGCGCCAGCGACCGACAGCGTCGCGGATCCGGCATCGGCCAGCACGGGATCGGCCTCGTCCACCAGCACGTCGCCGCGCAGCCGATAGAGGCGGTTCGGTCCCTGCATGCCGGCGACCAGGAGAGCCGGGACGCCGCTCTGGTCGGGATGGACGACCGCCAGCCCGCCTTGTACCTCGTGAACGGAAGGGTGGCAGAACCACCGGCAGTCGACGAACATGATACCACCCCGCCCGCTGGGGTTTCTCTACCTATAGTAGAATAACCCAGGGTCAGGAAGATGGTTTCTGGAAGCAGATGAGGAACCAGGCCGGTGCGGTCAGGCGCGGACGCGCCAGTGGGATCGCCTCGTCGCTCTGGAGCGGACGAGCGACGGCCTTTGGCTCCGGCACGCCAGTCGGAGGGCGAACTAGCTAGCCGAGAGCCCCACCCTCAAGCCGGCGGCGTTCCACGAATGCCTGCAACTCCTCGGCAATGGCCGGATCGAGTGGAGGCGGCTCGAACGACGCCAGCAGTTCGCCGACCAGTTTCTCGCAGCGATCGTAGGCGGTGGGTTCGCCTGCCTCGGCCCACTGCTTGCTGTTGCGCCAGTCCGAGACCAGCGGCGGATAGAACGCGGTCTCGTAGCGGGCCAGGGTGTGGGGGCTGCCGAAGAAATGGCCGCCCGGTCCGACCTCGCGAACGGCGTCGAGCCCGATCGTGTCGTCGTCGACGACCAGCGGGATGAGCGTCTCTGCCATCATCTGCAGGAGCTCGGCATCGAGCACCATCTTCTCGAAGCTGGCGAGCAGCCCGCCCTCCATCCAACCCGCCGCATGCATCACGATGTTGGCGTGACCCATCACCGCCGCCTGCAGGGACATCATCGACTCGTAGGCTGCCTGCGCGTCCAGCGTGTTGGCGGCATTGGCGTTCGACGAACGGTAGGGAAGGCCGTAGCGGCGGGCGAGTTGGCCGCCCGCCAGGGTCGCCTTGACATATTCGGGCGTTCCAAAGGCCGGTGCGCCCGACTTCATGTCGACGTTGCTGGTAAAGCCGCCATACACGCAAGGCGCGCCGGGATTCACCATCTGCGCGAAGGCGATGCCGGCCAGCGCTTCGGCGTTCTGCAGGGTCAGCGCACCGGCGACGCTGGCAGGCGCCATGGCGCCTGCCAGCGTCGC